>NZ_LZMP01000007.1:0-116315 GCF_001691435.1 Gordonia sp. UCD-TK1
TCGCACACCAGGTGATCGCACACCAGGTGATCGTGGTGACCCACCTCCCTCAGGTCGCGGCGTTCGCCGACAACCACCTGGTCATCGGCAAGAGCAAGAAGGGGGCGCTCGTCACCAGCAGTGTGCGCACGCTCGATCGGAGCGAGCGAGTGGCGGAGTTGGCCCGCATGCTCGCGGGCCTGGGGGAGTCCGACACCGGGCGCGCCCACGCCGAGGAATTGCTGGCCACCGCGGAGGCGGAGCGCGCCGCCGACTGAGCACCGCGGACGGTGAAACACATGGTACGTGTGTGACAAAAGTTGCTGTTGTTACGGCGCGCCTCCCCGGCTGAGGCGTGCCTTCGGCCGATCATGGCCGTCATGAAGATGCCTGCACTGCTCGCGCGTAACACCGAAGAACTGCCTGGCGTGACCGGTATCGCCAGAATCGACAAGAACACGAAACGGCTGCTCAACCGCGTCGGGCCGGGCGACATCGCCATCCTCGACGAGGTCGACCTCGACCGGGTGACCGCCGACGCGCTCGTCGAGGCCAACGTCGTGGCCGTGGTCAACGCCTCGCGGTCGATCACCGGCCGCTACCCCAACCTCGGACCCGAGGTCCTGGTGGCCTCCGGCATCGTGCTGCTCGACGATGTGGGTCCGGAGATCTTCAAGCGGGTCAAGGACGGTGCCAAGGTGCGGGTCCACAACGACCGGCTCTTCGTCGGCGAACGGCGACTCGCCCTCGGTACCGAGCTCGAGGAGCGCGACATCGCCGACATCATGATCGGTGCCAAGGCGGGCCTCGTCGACCATCTCGAGGCGTTCTCGGGCAACACGATCGAGTTCATCCGCAGCGAGTCGCCGCTGCTGATCGACGGGGTCGGTGTGCCGGAGATCGACGTCGACGTCGCAGGCCGTCACGTCGTCATCGTCGGCGAAGGTGCCGACCGTGCCGCCGACCTCCGCTCGCTGAAACCGTTCATCAAGGAGTACCAGCCCGTCATGGTGGGCGTCGGAGCCGGTGCGGACACGCTGATGAAGGCCGGGTACAAGCCGTCGATCATCGTCGGCGATCCCGAGACCATGAAGACTCCGACGCTGAAATCCGGTGCACAGCTGGTGCTTCCGGCCGACACCGACGGACACGCGACCGGGCTCGAACGCATTCAGGACCTCGGCATCGGGGCCACCACGTTCCCGGCCGCCGGGTCGGCCGGCGACCTCGCGTTGCTGCTCACCGACTACCACGGCGCCGACCTGATCGTCACCGTCGGCTACCCGGGATCGCTCGACGACTTCTTCGACCGGTCGCGCCGGGAGAGCAATCCGTCGATGTTCCTGACCCGACTGAAGGTGGGCCAGAAGCTCGTCGACGCGAAGGCGGTCGCCACGCTCTACCGCAGTCGGGTGTCCGGTGCCGCGATCGCGTGTGTCGTGCTCGCGGCACTCGTCGCCGTCATCGCCGCCGTGCTGCTGTCGAACGCGGGCACCGACATCACCGACTGGATCGTCGTGCAGTGGAATGCGCTGCTCGACTGGGCTCGAGAGGTCTGGAACCGGTAGCCGATGATCTCGCTACGACAGCATGCGATCTCGCTGGTCGCGGTCTTCCTCGCGCTCGCCCTGGGACTGTTCCTGGGTTCGGGATTCGTCGGGGACCGCGTCAACTCGATGACCGGCACGAGTCGTGACCGCATCGGCGACCTGGAGAGCGAGCGCGACGATCTCAACGCAAAGCTCAACGCCTCCAACAGCTTCGACCTCGCCATCACACCCCGGCTGATCGCGAACAAGCTCAAGGGGCAGTCCGTGCTGGTGGTCACCGCACCGAACGCGGCGGATGCCGATGTCGATGCGGTCAAAGAATCGATCTCGGGTGCCGGTGCCCGATTCGGCGGACAGATCGGTTTGACCGACGCACTGCTCACCGACGGCAAGTCCGAGGAACTGCGGACGATCGTCGACCAGACCATTCCGCCGGGCACGATGCTGCGCGCGGAACTGACCGATTCCGGGGGCCGGGTCGGGGACCTGCTCGGGGCCCTCGTGCTGTCGAACGAGACAGCGCGACCGGCGTCGTCCGGGGACCGTCGGACCGGGCTGGCGACACTGCGCGACGGTGGGTTCATCGACTACGCCGACAACGCGATCACCCCGACCGATCTGGTGGTGGTGGTGACCGGTGACGAGTTCGGTCCGGACTCCGGTGCGCAGGGCACGCTGGTCGGCCGCCTGGCCGCCACGCTGTCGGCACGCGGGGTCGGCGGGGTACTGGTCGGACGCACCGGCTCCGCGGCGGGCGGGTCGCCGATCGCCATCGTCCGCTCGGATCCGTCGCTGGCCAACGCGGTCTCGACCGTCGACAACATCGACCAGCCGACGGGTCTCATCACGACGATCCTCGCCCTGGCCGCCGAGGCCGACGGGACGACCGGCTCCTACGGCACCGGACCGGGCGCGACCGCGATCACCGTCGGTGCCGACGGACGACCGGCTGCCTGAGATCGAGTCCGCCACCGCACGCGAGTACCGCCACACCCGTCGACGGTGTGGCGGTGCGGCGTCGGGCGTCGGTGGTGTTACCCTGGAGTCCCGTAGGTARTCAGGGCATCGGCCCCGATTCGGCCGACGGGAGACACTTCTTTTGCGACCACTTCGCCATGTACACGACACCAAGCACATCTTTGTGACCGGTGGCGTCGCCTCTTCGCTGGGCAAGGGCCTGACGGCCTCCAGCCTGGGTCAGCTTCTCACCTCGCGGGGCCTCCGGGTCACCATGCAGAAGCTCGATCCGTATCTGAACGTCGATCCGGGCACCATGAATCCGTTCCAGCACGGTGAGGTGTTCGTGACCGAGGACGGCGCCGAGACCGATCTCGACGTCGGACATTACGAGCGTTTCCTCGACCGCAATCTCTCGCAGTCGGCGAATGTGACCACCGGACAGGTGTATTCGTCGGTCATCGCCAAGGAGCGCCGCGGCGAGTACCTCGGTGAAACCGTTCAGGTCATCCCGCACATCACCGACGAGCTCAAGTCGCGCGTGCTGGCCATGGCCGAACCCGACGCCGACGGTGAGGTGCCCGATGTGGTCATCACCGAGATCGGTGGCACGGTCGGCGACATCGAGTCGCTGCCGTTCATCGAGGCCGCGCGACAGGTGCGCCACGACGTCGGCCGCGACAATGTCTTCTTCCTGCACGTCTCGCTCGTGCCCTACCTCGCGCCGTCGGGGGAACTCAAGACCAAGCCGACCCAGCACTCGGTCGCCGCGCTGCGCAACGTCGGCATCCAGCCCGACGCGCTGATCCTGCGCTGCGACCGCGATGTGCCCGAAGGGCTCAAGAAGAAGATCGCGCTCATGTGCGACGTCGAACTCGACGGCGTGATCTCCACCCCCGACGCCCCGTCGATCTACGACATCCCGAAGGTGCTCCACAGCGAGCACCTCGACGCCTACGTGGTCCGCAAGCTCGGTCTGCCGTTCCGCGACGTCGACTGGACGGTGTGGGGCGAGCTCCTCCGCCGTGTGCACGAGCCGCGCGAGACAGTGCGTGTCGCGCTGGTCGGCAAGTACGTCGATCTCCCCGACGCCTACCTGTCGGTGACCGAGGCCATCCGCGCCGGTGGCTTCGCCTGGAAGGCGCGCACCGAGATCAAGTGGGTGCCGTCGGATGAGTGCGCCACCCAAGCCGGCGCGCAGGCCGCCCTCGGCGACGTCGACGCGATCCTGATCCCCGGCGGTTTCGGCATCCGCGGCATCGAGGGCAAGGTCGGTGCCATCTCGTACGCACGGCGGCGCGGGATCCCGCTGTTGGGCTTGTGCCTCGGGCTGCAATGTGTGGTCATCGAGGCGGCCCGTTCGGTCGGCCTCGACGAGGCCAGCTCGACCGAGTTCGACCCGGAGACCCCGCACCCGGTGATCTCGACGATGGCCGATCAGGCCGACGCGGTGGCCGGCGACGCCGACCTGGGCGGCACCATGCGACTCGGTGCCTACGACGCCGTGCTGAAGGCCGGGTCCGTCGTCGCCGAGGCCTACGGGACGCGGGAGGTGTCCGAGCGTCACCGTCATCGCTTCGAGGTCAACAACGCCTACCGCGACAAGATCGCCGACTCCGGGCTCGTGTTCTCGGGTACCTCGCCCGATGGGCACCTCGTCGAATTCGTCGAGTACCCCAAGTCGGTGCACCCGTATCTGGTTGCCACGCAAGCACACCCGGAGCTCAAGAGCCGGCCGACCCGCCCGCATCCGCTGTTCCGGTCGTTCATCGAGGCGGCCCTGAAGTACAAGGCGGCCGAACGTCTTCCGGTCGACCTCGGTGACGACTACGAGTCGAACGACGCTCCCGCGGACGCGGTGGCCGCCGTCAACGCGGTCACGGTGGAACCGGTGGCCGGGCTGGGCGAGGCAGTCCTCGACGACCCTGCCGGCAGGGACTGACCGCGTTGGGCCACGACTTCGAGGTCAAGGAGAGCCGCACCGTCTACGACGGCGCGATCATCACCCTCCGGGTCGACGACGTCGAGATGCCGGGCGGGCGCGTCGCCGAGCGGGAGGTCGTCGAACATTTCGGCGCCGTCGCGATCCTGGCGCGCGACGACGCCGGCCGGGTGGCGATGGTGCGGCAGTACCGTCACCCGATCGGCCGACGTCTGCTCGAGTTGCCCGCCGGGTTGCTCGATCAGGCCGACGAAGAACCCCTGGCCGCCGCCCAGCGCGAGCTGGCCGAGGAGGCCGACCTCGCCGCCGACTCGTGGCACGTCCTGGTCGACCTCGCGTTGTCACCCGGCTTCACCGACGAGGCGCTGCGGTTGTATCTCGCCGAGGGGCTGCACCATCTCGACGCGGCCGAACGCGTCGACGAGGAAGCCGACATGTCGATCGAGTGGGTGCCGCTCGACGACGCCGTCGCGAAGGTGTTGTCGGGGGAGATCGTCAACGCGACGAGCGTGGCCGGCATCCTGGCCGCGGCCGCAGCCGGCGGGTCGACGGCCGGCCTCCGCGGCGTCGACGCCCCGTGGCCGGACGAGCCGACCGCGTTACGGAACCGACGTGCCGACGATGGGGGCCGCCGGTCGTGACCCTGGCCGCCGACATCGCGCGCTACCTCGATCACCTGACGGTGGAGCGGGGTGCGGCGGCCAACACAGTGTCGTCCTACCGGCGCGATCTCGAGAGGTATCGCGGGTATCTCGACCGGCGGGGGATCCCGTCACTCGACGCCGTGACCGAAGAGGACATCCGCGAGTTCCTCGTCGAACTCCGTCGCGGTGACGCCGAGGCGGGGTTCGCCCCGCTGGCGGACAGTTCGATCGCGCGAACCCTGGTCGCCACCAGGCGTTTTCACAAGTTCGCGGTGGACGAGGGGATCGTGCCGACCGACGTCGCGCACGATGTCCGGCCGCCGCGCGCGGCGCGGCGCCTGCCGAAATCCCTGCCGGTCGACGAGGTGCTCGCCATTCTCGATTCGGCCGGCGTCGAGGACCATCCGCGCGGGTTGCGGGACCGCGCGCTGCTGGAATTCCTCTACAGCTGCGGGGCGCGGATCTCCGAGGCCACCTCCCTCGATCTCGACGATCTCGATCTCGACGACATGCGCGCGGTTCGCCTCCGGGGCAAGGGCGGGAAAGAGCGTCTCGTGCCGCTCGGCGGGCCCGCCGTCCAGGCACTCGAGGCGTACCTCGTCCGCGGGCGACCCGCGCTGGTGTCACGGGCGACGCCCGCGGTGTTCCTGAACGCGCGCGGTGGGCGGCTCTCGCGGCAGAGCGCCTGGCAGGTGCTCGTCACCGCGGCCGAACGAGCCGGCCTCGACAAGGCGGTCTCGCCGCACACCCTCCGGCACAGCTTCGCGACCCATCTGCTCGACGGCGGCGCCGACGTCCGCGTCGTGCAGGAACTCCTGGGCCATGCCTCGGTCACCACCACGCAGGTGTACACGCTCGTGACGGTCAACACGATGCGGGAGGTCTATGCCGTCGCCCATCCGAGGGCGCGTTGACCCCGCGGATCCCCCGGGCGCGCCGACGCCGGGATGACCGGGGAGATGTCCTAGGCTGATACGAGGCTCGGCCGTGAACGGACAACTGAACTACCGAGAAGCGGCATCGAACAGCGAAGGGAGCGGCGGACACGTGACCACTCCGAGCGCACCCCTGTCTGGCGCCCGTCCGGGAGGGTCTGGCGCCCGTCCGGGAGATCAGTACAGCATCCAGGTGTCGCCCGGAAACGACACCGACGAGGCCGAGCACGATGCCGACGAGATCGGCCCCACCGGGCGGCCGTATCGCGACGTACCCGAGCCCGCTCCGCTGGACCGTCACGGACCCGCCACGGTGATCGCGGTCTGCAATCAGAAGGGCGGCGTCGGCAAAACGACGTCGACCATCAATCTCGGTGCTGCGCTTGCCGAATACGGTCGTCGGGTCCTGCTCGTCGACCTCGACCCGCAGGGTGCGCTGTCCGCGGGACTCGGTGTGCCGCATCACGAGCTGGAACAGACCGTCTACAACCTCCTCGTACCGCCGCAGGTGGCCACCGACGAGGTCCTGATGCGGACCCGCGTCGACGGTCTCGACCTGCTGCCCAGCAACATCGACCTGTCGGCCGCGGAGATCCAGCTGGTGACCGAGGTGGGTCGCGAGCAGTCGCTCGGCCGGGCACTGCATCCCGTGCTCGACCGCTACGACGTCGTCCTCATCGACTGCCAGCCGTCGCTGGGTCTGCTCACTGTCAACGCGCTGGCCTGCGCCGACACCGTGCTCATCCCGATGGAGTGCGAGTACTTCAGCCTGCGCGGGCTGGCTCTGCTCACCGACACGATCAACAAGGTGCGCGACCGGCTCAACCCGCGCCTGGACCTCGGCGGCATCCTGGTCACCATGTTCGACGCCCGCACACTGCACTCCCGTGAGGTGATGGCCCGCGTCGTCGAGGTGTTCGGCGACGCGGTCTACGACACCGTCATCGCCCGCACCGTCCGGTTCCCGGAGACCAGCGTCGCCGGGGAACCGATCACTTCGTGGGCGCCGCGGTCGGCCGGCGCGAAGGCGTACCGGGCGCTCGCACGCGAGGTGATCGCCCGCAACGTCACGCCCGCATGACGACCGGCACCGACCAGGCAGTCCCCGAACCCGCCGTGTCCGAAACCGCCGTATCCGAACCCGGCGCGTCCGATTCGGTTGTGCCCGAAGATGCTTCGAGCGCGGCGGAAGCGTCGTCCGAGGTCGGTGCCGAGGAGTCCGGTTTCCGGGTCAAGCTGCGCAACTTCGAGGGTCCGTTCGACCTGCTGCTGAACCTGATCTCGCAGCACCGCCTCGATGTGACCGAGGTGGCGCTGCACGAGGTGACCGACGACTTCATCGCCTACACCCGCGCACTCGGCCCGGAGATGGGGCTCGACCAGACGACCGAATTCCTCGTCGTCGCGGCGACGCTGCTGGATCTCAAGGCGGCTCGCCTGCTGCCCTCCGGCGAGGTCGATGATCCGGAGGACCTCGCACTCCTCGAAGCCCGGGACCTGTTGTTCGCGCGGTTGCTGCAGTACCGCGCCTACAAGCAGGTCGCCGCCCTGTTCGGCGAACTCGAGGCCGCCGCCCTGCAGCGCTACCCACGCGCGGTGTCGCTCGAGAAGCGCTTCGAGGATCTGCTGCCGGAGGTCACCCTCGGTGTCGACGCCAACGGCTTCGCGCAGGTCGCCGCGGCGGGGCTGACGCCGCGTCCGGTGCCCACCGTCGGCCTCGACCATCTGCATGACGTCCAGAAGGTGTCGGTTCCGGGCCAGGCACGTCGGATGGCATCTCTCCTCAGTGCGGTACCGGGCACATGGCTGACCTTCGGCGAGCTGACCGCGGACTGCGAGAACGTGCTGGAGATCGTCGGTAGCTTCCTCGGCCTGCTCGAGTTGTTCCGGGAGCAGGCCATCACCTTCGAACAACCCGAGGCACTCGGCGATCTCGCGGTGATGTGGACGGGGGAGCGCGGTGCCGACGACCTGCGCATCGACAAGGCAGAGGACTACGGATGACTGATCACGCTCCTGAGGTCGACCACCACGACCCGACCGGCGTAGCCGAGGGAGAGGACCCGGGACCGGCCGAACCCGAGCAGACCACTCTGCAGGGCGAAGGGGAGTACCTCGACGACGCGCGACTCCGTTCCGCCCTGGAGGCGGTGCTGCTCGTCGTGGACACCCCGGTCACCACCGAAGAACTCGCGAACGCCGTCGACCAGGACCGCACGCGGGTCCGGGAGACACTCAACGCCATGTCGTCGGAGCTCACGGCGTCGGGCAGCGGCATCGATCTGCGCTTCGCCGGCGACGGCTGGCGTTACTACACCCGGGCGGAGTACGCCCCCTACGTGGAGCGGCTGCTGCTCGACGGCGCGCGGTCGAAGCTCACGCGGGCGGCGCTCGAGACGCTGGCGGTCATCGCCTACCGGCAACCGGTCACCCGGGCACGGGTGAGCGCCATCCGCGGCGTCAACGTCGACGGCGTGATCCGCACCCTCGTCGCTCGCGGACTGATCAACGAGGTCGGCAGCGAACCGACCACGAACGCGACGACCTATGCCACCACCGAACTCTTCCTGGAACGGCTCGGGCTGGCGTCACTGTCGGAACTGCCCGATCTGGCGCCCCTGCTGCCGGACGTCGACCTGATCGACGACCTCGACGAGGAGCTGCTCTCGGATCCCCGATTCGCCAAACTGTCCACCCAACCGTCAGACTCGAATGAACTGATCATCGACGGTGGCACCACCACCGACTCACAGGACTGAGAGAACATGGCATCCGCTGGCCGAGATGGCTCACCGGGAAAACGCCGCAAGGGCGCGCCCGCACAACAGCCGCGAACCAAGAAGCCCCACCGCAAGGGGTCGTCGAAGCCGAACGCCGAAGTGGGCCGGATCCGGCTGAACAACGCCCGACCGGCGCGGCACCAGACACCTGAGCACGGCGAGGGTGCCGGCGCCAACTACGTCGAAGACGGCGTCCGCCTGCAGAAGGTGCTCGCCCAGGCGGGGGTGGCCTCGCGCCGCGGCGCCGAGGAACTGATCGCGGCGGGTCGTGTCGAGGTCGACGGGGAGATCGTCACCGAGCAGGGGCTGCGCATCGACCCGGACACCGCGATCATCCGCGTCGACGGTGCCCGCGTGATCATGGACGAGACCCGGCAGTACCTCGCCTTCAACAAACCCAAGGGCTGGCAGTCGACGATGTCCGACGACCAGGGCCGTCCCTGCGTCGGTGATGTGGTCGCCGAGCGGGTCATGGCCGGTCAGCGTCTGTTCCACGTCGGCCGCCTCGACGCCGACACCGAGGGTCTGCTGCTGCTGACCAACGACGGTGAACTCGCGCACCGGTTGATGCACCCGTCCTTCGAGGTGCCCAAGACCTACCTCGCCACGCTCAAGGGCGAGGTGCCCCGCGGGATCGGACGTCGCATGCGCGAGGGCGTCGAACTCGACGACGGCCCGGTGACGGTCGACAAGTTCACCGTGATCGAGGTCCACGAGGGCCAGTCGCTGGTGCGGATCACCCTCCACRAGGGTCGCAACCGCGTGGTGCGGCGCATGATGGACGAGGTCGGCTTCCCGGTCGTCAAACTGGTTCGCACCCATGTCGGTTCGGTCGCGTTGGGTGAGCAGCGCCCGGGCAGCCTGCGCGTCCTCGGCAACGACGAGGTCGGTGGACTGTACAAGGCGGTCGGCCTGTGAGCGACGGAGCTTCGGAGTCCGCCGGCGGGACGACGCATGTCGTGGCCATCGACGGTCCGGCCGGCACGGGCAAGTCCTCGGTGTCCAAACTCCTGGCCGCCGAGGTCGGCGCCAGCTATCTCGACACCGGCGCGATGTATCGCGCGGTGACCCTCGCCGTTCTCGATGCCGGTGTCGCGCTGGATGATCCGGCCGGAATCGCCCGCGTGGTCGCCGACGTCGCCATCGAGTTGGTCCCCGATGGGGACGGCGCCAAGGTCTTCCTCGACGGGCGCGACGTCTCCGGGCCGATCCGCACCGACCACGTCACCAGCGCCGTCTCCGCGGTGTCGGCGGTGCCCGAGGTGCGCACCAAACTGGTTGCGCTGCAACAGCAGAACGCGCAGGGTCGGTTCGTGGTCGTGGAGGGGCGCGACATCGGTACCGTGGTGTTCCCCGACGCCGACGTCAAGATCTTCCTCACCGCGACACCCGAGGCGCGGGCCGAGCGCCGGCACAAGCAGAATCTCGCCGGCGGTCGCGACAGCGATTACGACGCGGTGCTGGCGAGCGTGAACCGCCGCGACCATCTCGACTCGACACGCAAGGTCTCGCCGTTGCGCGCGGCCGACGACGCGACCGTCGTCGACACCAGCGACAAGACCCTCGACGAGGTGCTCGCGGAATTGAGCGACCTCGTCGCGACCCGGATCGGAGCAGTGGAACGGTGAGTGACGACTACTCGAACGACCTCGCGGCGCTACCCGGCGACGGCACCTGGTCGGACGAATCCGACTGGCAACTGACCGATGTCGGGGGAGCCGACGACGCGTCCGGTGTCGAACACATGCCGGTGGTCGCGATCGTCGGGCGGCCGAACGTCGGCAAGTCGACTCTCGTCAACCGCATCCTGGGGCGTCGTGAAGCCGTGGTCGAGGACATCCCCGGCGTCACCCGGGACCGGGTGTCGTACGCGGCGTCGTGGTCGGGCCGGCGGTTCACCGTCGTCGACACCGGTGGCTGGGAACCCGACGCGAAGGGCCTGCAGCAGGCCGTCGCCGCGCAGGCCGAGCTGGCGATGCGCACCGCCGACGCGATCGTCGTCGTGGTCGACGCCACGGTCGGCGCGACCGCGACCGACGAGGCCGTCGCACGGGTCCTGCGACGCTCGAAGACCCCGGTCATCCTGTGTGCCAACAAGGTCGACAGCGAGCGACTCGAGTCCGACACCGCGTCGCTGTGGTCGCTGGGACTCGGTGAGCCGTACCCGGTGTCGGCCGCACACGGCCGCGGCGCCGGTGATCTGCTCGACATCATCCTGGGCAAGCTGCCCGAGACCCCGCGGGAGGCGCCGACTCTCGGTGGCCCGCGTCGCGTCGCCCTGGTGGGCAAGCCGAACGTCGGCAAGAGTTCGCTGCTGAACAAGCTCACCGGCACCGAGCGGTCGGTGGTCGACAATGTCGCCGGGACAACCGTGGATCCGGTCGACGAACTCGTCGAACTGGGCGGCAAGACCTGGAATTTCGTCGACACCGCCGGTCTGCGCCGCAAGGTGCGGACCGCGAGCGGCCACGAGTACTATGCGTCGTTGCGGACGCGGTCGGCGCTCGACGCGGCCGAGGTGGCCATCCTGCTGATCGACGCATCGGAACCGATCACCGAACAGGATCTGCGGGTGCTGTCGCTCATCATCGAGAGCGGCCGCGCCCTCGTGATCGCGTTCAACAAATGGGATCTCGTCGACGAGGACCGCCGGTACCAGCTGGACAAGGAGATCGACCGCGAACTGGCCCGCGTGCCATGGGCGCGTCGGGTGAACATCTCGGCGTCGACCGGCCGGGCCGTCCAGAAGCTGGTGCCCGCACTGGAATCCGCGCTCGACTCGTGGGACAAGCGCATCTCGACCGGCCCGCTGAACAACTGGCTCAAGGACGTCATCGCCGCCAACCCGCCGCCGCTGCGCGGGGGCCGGCAGCCGCGCGTGATGTTCGCGACCCAGGCCTCGGTCCGGCCGCCGACCTTCGTGCTGTTCACCACCGGCTTCCTCGAGGCGGGCTACCGCCGGTTCCTCGAGCGGCGCCTGCGCGAGGAGTTCAACTTCGACGGTTCGCCCGTCCGGATCAACGTCCGAGTCCGAGACAAGCGGGAGCAGCGCCGCAAACGCTGATCTCCGTCCGGCGACTCCACCACCGTTGGGCAGGTCCGCCACCGCGCAGGTGGCGGACCTGCCCATCTCCGGTGGACGTGTCGCGTGCCGGTGGCGCACGACACCTGCTGTGAGATACTGCGTCTCGTGCTCATCCTGGCAATCATCGTTTTCGGCATGGTCATCGGCGCCCTGGCGCAGATCCTCCTCGGCGGCAAGAACCTGCGCACCGTCGACTGGGGTCTCGCCCTGGTGGCCGGCATCGTCGGCTCCTTCGTCGGCGGACTGCTCATCAGCCTGCTCTCGGGCGACGGCCTCGAGCTCCGCCCGAGTGGCATCATCGGTTCCCTCGTGGGTGCCGTTCTGGTGACCGCCGGGTGGATCTTCTTCAAGAAGCGTTCGACGGTCTAGCAGCCGGTGTCAGATGTAGCGCTTCGTGGCGGCAGAAGCAACGACACACTACATCTGGCCACCGGCCTGAAATGAGGCCTGACCAGGCGATTGGTTCGGGACCGTGCTCGTCGGCTAGGCTTTACATCGCTCCGCTTCTCCAGGGAGCAACGGGCTGTGGCGCAGTTTGGTAGCGCACTTGACTGGGGGTCAAGTGGTCGCAGGTTCAAATCCTGTCAGCCCGACAGAAAACACAGCAGTTCAGAGGCGGTTTCGGAGAAATCCGGAGCCGCCTTTCTGCTACCCGCAGGGGGTATGTACAGCAACCGGTACAGCAACGCATCACAAACCCAGCGCCTCGGACAACCCCGCGACCGCCGAGCGTGCAGTGTCATCACTGGTGTGGCCGTACACATCACCAGTGATCGCAATCGAAGAATGACCGAGCAGGTCCGCTACCGCCTTGATGTGCACACCCGACTCAAGCCACGCCACCGCCGCTGAGTGCCGCAGCGTGTGCACCCCGACCTTGTCGACACCCGCCGCAGCCGCGGCCGCCTCGAGAACACGCAGCAAGTTTCGAGGGTCAACAGGTCCACCGAACTCGGTGGTGAACACCAGCCCCGAGTCCTGCCACTGGTTCCCGGCCCGCAACCTCTCTTCGGCCTGTGCGGCCTTGTGTCGTCGCAGCATCGCGACGACGGCGGGGGATAGCGGCACCGTCCGCCTCGATCGCGCTGTCTTCGGCTCCGAGATCACCAGTCGGTTGCCGATGCGCCCGAGAGTCGCCAGAACCGTCAGCGTCCCGGCCTCGAGATCGACCCGTTGCCAGGACAGCCCGAGCGCTTCACCTTTCCGTAGCCCAGTGGCCGCGATGAGGACCAGCGCCGGGTGATAGCGGGACGACGCCGCGGTGGTCAGCACTTGCTGCACAGCGTCAGCCGGTAAGTGCTTAGCCTCTTGGCGCGCAATACCTGGACGCTTCACCTTCACCGCCGGGTTCACCGCGACCAGGCCGTCCCGCACCGCCCCGTCCAGGCCGGCGCGAAGCACCGTGTACACCTGCCGGATCGTCGAGTCCGACAACGCCCGGACAGTCTCCCCGCCTCGCACCTTCGTCTGGGCACGCATCGACAGAATCAGGGCCTCGATGTCGGACGGCTTCAACCGGTCGAGCCTCGTAGTGCCGAACGGTTCGACTTCGAGGTGACGCCGCGACAGATTGCTGTACAGATCTTGTGTCGACTCCTTGCGATCTGACGCCGCCAACGTCGTGGACCGCCACTGCCTCATCCAGTCACCAACCGTCCTGCTCGCGTCGCGGACCGGAGCTCCGGCGTCGAGACGGTCACGCGCCGCCTTCAACTTCTCGCGGACCTCTGCCCGAGTCCGGCCGTACACCGTGTGACGCTTGGACGTCCCGGACTCGTCGAGGTAGGTCAGCGCACCCGCGTAGCCGATCGCCTTCCCGTTGCGGGTGCGCTTGTAGATCGAACCCTCACCGTTCGCGTTCTTACTCACCGAAACCAGCCTCGAAGGCCGCGGCAGCCTGCCGAATTATCGACTCGTGAAGGTTCGACAGAGCCTCCCTGAGAACGGTGTCGTCGACCTTCACGATGGTCCCGTCGTCCAGTTCGACACCAATCATTGGGGATTCGTCTGGGCCACTGGGCGGTCCGGGCCGGTAGTGATGGTTGACGACGTAGTCCCACAGATCGGGGGAGTCGTGGCGCAACTCGAATAGCTGCACGTGAGCCTCGATAGAGTCCTGGACGCCCTTAATCATGTGATCGTCAGCTTCATCGAGCGCTTGAAGTAGCTCTTGGGCCCGGGCCTGGTCGAGCGCTTCAACGGGGGTGAGCAATTCCTCCGTGGTTGTCTCGAAAACCCTTGCCAGGCCGATGAACTCATCGACCGAGATGCTCCTCGGCTTGTCGATGTCGAGGATTTTGTATACGGATGAGACGCCAATCCGGCAACCTGCCACCTCAAGTCGCCTCGACAACTCGGCCGGACTCCATCCTCTGCTGTTCAATTCGCGTCGGATTCGTTCGGCAAGATTGGATTCCCCGCCTATGGCTCTGGCGGGTTTAGGTCTGGGCATCGCGAACCTCTCTGAGCTGTGAGTTTCCTACTGTGGAATGAAGATACTTGCTTTGGGATTTCAGTGCAAGCAGTCTGTGGTCACCGGGGTACGTGCTGAAACACCAGGACGATCACGGGCAGGGCGCGGAAGCGTCACCCCGAGACCACCCGGCAACACGGTTCCTTGACAAGTCCACAGCGTGAAAACGATTGAGCAACAGGGGAAATGCAAGACAACCCGCTCACCCGAAAGGGGGTGACATGAAGCTCGTTCCCATCGTCGAGGCGCAGACAGCCCTCGGCGGGATCTCACGGACGACCATCTATCGGCTGGTCTCCGAAGACAAACTCACCCGCGTCAACATCGGCCGCCGCTCGTTCATAACCGGCGACTCGATCGACAACTACATCCACGCTCTGATGGAGGTCAGATGACCCTTCACGACGAAGGCGGCCCCGCCACTAACGGGACCGCCTCCAGAAGTCACAACCACTCCTACTACGACGATAGCGCAGCCCGCCGACGCAGACGAGACGCCGCGCTCCGACTACCACCGATCCGCTGCTCGGCCTGCGCCGCATGGATTCGAGACCCACTCGAGCATCGGTGCCAACAGACCCGGTGGTGGCAACCTGCACCCGAACCACCCTGCGGCTGCTACCGGCCTGATCGACACGGACACCGCAACGACACCTGCAACCAACTCGGTGAACTAGCACCGCCGCGCATCGGGCCAGGGAGTCGCCGGTGAGCCTGCCATACGGGCAGGAGTACGACGAGGACGGATTCCCAATCGACCCGGGGTGCACCCCACCTATAGGTACGGGTGCACCCCACCGTCCTGACCTGCACGTTCATCGAGACTCACCCGGAGTGCACCCCGACCCGAATCAGTGCGGGTACATCGACGTCGCCACCCTGCTCGACGCCGGAATCCCCGAACCGCCCGCGCCTGACATCTGCCTACGCAAAGACGGTGTCGGCTTGTTCTACAGCGGCCAGTACAACGTCGTGTTTGGCGACCCGGAGTCGGGAAAAACCCTTCTCTGCGACTACGCGACGGTCCAAGTTCTCGCAGCAGGTGGCAGAGTCCTACGGCTCGACCTTGACCACAACGGGCCTCAGTCCACCATCAGCCGCCTCATCGACTTCGGAGCCGATGAGGACACCCTGCGAGATCCTGACCGGTTCCTGTACGTCGAGCCAGGGGACCGCGTCCAGATGGCCGCGATCGTCGAGCATCAGGAGGTTTGGAAACCCGCCCTCGCAGTCGTCGACAGCATCGGTGAACTCATGCCGCTGTACGGCGCTGGCAGCAACTCGGCCGACGAGTTCACGGACGTGCACTCGAGGGTCATCAAACCCCTCACCCGAACCGGCGCTTGCGTCATCGCCATCGACCACCTCAGCAAAGGCGCAGACTCCCGCAAGTTCGGAGCCACCGGCACCGCCGCGAAGAAGAGGGCCATCGGCGGCACCAGCATCCGGGTCAGCGTCGACAGCGCCTTCACCCCGGACAAAGGCGGATCGGCATACCTCGCGATCCACAAAGACCGGCACGGGGGCCTCCGGCGACGTTCACCCGGCGGCGATAAGGAACCACTCGCTGGGAAGTTCACCATCCTCGGCAACGAACAGTTCGTCTCAGAACCGAAGCTCGACGAGCACAACCCCAGCGAACGGGCCGACCCCGAAGACGTCGCCGCGGTCGCTGCCCTCGACCCACCACCGAAGTCGGCCCGAGACACCAAATCTCGACTCAACTGGCGAGACGAACGTGCACGCCTCGCCTTCAAAACATGGAAGGAGACCACCACCCAATGACAAGCGACGATGACCTTCGCGCTGCCTGCGAGTTCTGGGCCAACCAGCCCCAAGACCGCCGCGACCTGCTCAACCGGTCAGCCCAGAACAGCATCCTCCAACTACCGCGCTACCCGTACTGGTCACAGGACCAGTGCGCCGAACTCGTGCACTGGTCACGACTCGAGGGCGAAGTCCTCGCCGCCTACACCAACTGGCTCGAAAGACTCGAGGCCCGAGCACTGCGTCACGGCCGACAGTGGGACCGCACGGAATTCCTACGCCAGTGCCGACTGGCCGAGGCCGGCGACTAATGCCCCGACCACCCCTCGTGACCCTCGCAGTCACGCCACCCCGCGACCACCGCACCGCGGTCACAGTCGCAGGCATCGGACTCACCGAGACCGAAGCCATACAGCTGATCAACACCATCACCGACACCCTCGAAGGGCACCACCATGACCACACCTAGCGAGATGCCAGCCCGCACTCGACCACTCGGCCGCACCGAGGAACGACGCCTCCGCGCCCGCGCCAAGACCAGGCTCTACAAACTCGTCAACCAGCTCCCGGACCGCGACGCCGACCAGCTCCTCGCACTCCACGAGCGCATCGACCAGTTCTACGCAGAACTCAACCACCTGCACGCCGAGCAGGAGGACGACGACTAATGCCCAAGCCGTGCCTCATCTGCGGCGAACCCAGCCCCGAATCCCGCTGCCCCGACCACCAACCCGATGATCATCAGCGCACCCGATACGAGCGCGGCTACGACAACAAGTGGGATCGACTGTCTCGCAAGGCTCGCAAACTCCAGCCATTCTGTTCGGACTGTGGCGCAACCGACGACCTGCAGGCCGACCACTCGCCCGAAGCATGGCGACGCAAGGCCGCAGGTAAGACGATCCGGCTGCGGGATATTGACGTCGTATGCGGCCGCTGCAACCGATCGCGAGGCGCAGCACGATGACCCAGTATCCAAAGACGACCTGCCGGGCCGAAGACTGCACAACTCGTGCGCGTCACAGCTCACACGGTCTGTGTACCTATCACTGGCGCATCACGATCAGTGGGTACAAGAGTCCGATCAATTACAACGGTGCCCACCGGCGGGTGTATCGAGCCAAGGGCACCGCGAGCGGCCATGCCTGCATCTGTTGCGGTCAGCAGGCTCAAAGCTGGGCATACGACCACCTCGACGCCGACGAGCTGACCGGAGAAGACGGCCCCTACAGCACGAACCCTGACCACTATCACCCGCTGTGCTGGCCCTGCCACAACCGGATGGACAAGTCTCTGACCAGGGGGGATGCACCTTCGGATGCACCGCCAAGCCCCGAAGGCAAGGCGCAGAGACCGTTACACACCCCTGGGGGGTATCGGTGAAGGCCGGTCCGAAGGCGAAGGTGGACGATACTCCGCTGCCGTTCCGTCCCAGGTCAACGGGGTCGAAGCGGTTCGCGTCGTTCGCTGAGAAGTTCATCAAGGTACCGAAGGGAACCAACGCGAAGAAGGCGCTCCGGTTGCGGGATTGGCAGCTCGACCTGATCGGTTCGGTGGAGGACGCCGAGGTGATGCCGCGCACGGCGGGGTGGATGCTACCGAGAGGGCAGGGAAAGAGCACCCTGGTCGCCGCGTATGGCCTGTATCGGTTCTTCACCGATGGTGAGGGGTCGGTGGTGGCGGTGGTCGCGGTCGATGAGCGCCAGGCCGGCATCGTGTTCAACATCGCCCGTCGCATGGTCGAGTTGGACGACGAGTTGTCGGCGCGGGTTCAGGTGTTCAAGGATCGGCTCTACTGGCCGACGACCGACTCGTATTTCCATTGCCTGCCGGCGTCTCCGGCGTCGTTGGAGGGTTTGGACTACACGCTGGCGATCCTCGACGAGGCTGGTGTGGCGAACCGGGACGCCTACGAGGTGCTGACGCTGGCGCAGGGAAAGCGTGAGCGCTCGACGCTGGTCTGTATCGGCACGCCCGGCCCGAAGGTCAACGATCAGGTGCTCGCGGATCTGCGCAACCATGCTGCCGAGCATCCCGAGGACAAGAGCCTGGTGTGGCGCGAGTACTCGGCCGCCGGGTTTGAGGATCACCCGGTCGATTGCACCCACTGCTGGGAGTTGGCGAACCCGGCGCTTGATGACTTTCTCCACCGGGATGCTCTGGTGGCCCTGTTGCCACCGAAGACGCGCGAGGCGACGTTCCGGCGCGCCCGGTTGTGTCAGTTCGCTACTGACACCGATGGCGCGTTTCTGCCTGCAGGTGTGTGGGAGTCACTGAGCACAGGCGACCTGGTTCCCGATGGCGCGGATGTGGTGATCGCCCTAGACGGTTCGTTCTCCGATGACACGACGGCACTCTTGGTGGCTACGGTGTCGGCTGAGCCGCATGTCGACAAGCTCAAGGTGTGGCAACGGCCGGCCAACGACGAGAACTACCGCGTCCCGGTCGCCGAGGTCGAGCAGACCATCCGTGATGCCTGCCGACGTTGGCGGGTTGTCGAGATCATCGCCGATCCGTTTCGCTGGACCCGCACCCTGCAGATCCTCGAATCAGAGAACCTGCCGGTCGTCGAGTTCCCGCATAGCCCAGCCCGGTTGACCGCGGCGACAACAGATCTGTTCTCAGCGGCCACCAACGCCCGCCTGACGCACTCCGGCGACCAGACCCTAGCTGAACACGTTGCGGCTGCGGTGATCGTCGAGGACGCCCGCGGTATCCGCCTATCCAAGGCAAGCCGCTCGAAGTCGGCCCGAAAGATCGACCTCGCCGCCTGCCTGGTCATGGCCCACTCTCGCGCCACCTGGCGTGCAACCCACAAAAAACGTTCCAAGACAAGGAGCTTCAAATGAACACTGACCTACTCACCACCCTCTTGCAGAAGATCGACGAACCGGCCGCCCGCTACGCCGAGCTGGACCGCTATTACGCCGGTCTCCAGCCGCTGGCGTTCCTCTCGCCCGAGTCGCGGAAAGCGTTGGGCGACAGGTTCGGTCGTCTCGCCACCAACGTGCCGCGCCTAGCGGTCACCTCCCTGGCCGAAAGGTTGCGGGTTACCGGGTTCACCGGAGCGGACGTGTGGACCGACTGGCTGCGGAACGACCTCGATCAGGAATCCGGGATTGCCCACCGGGAGGCACTGCTGCTAGGTGCCTCGTACGTCATCGTGTGGGCCGACCAGTTCGGCCGGCCGAAGGTCACCATCGAGTCCGCGAAACAGGTTGCGGTCCTCACCGATCCCGGTTCCCGCCGTATCACTGCCGCGGTGAAGCGGTGGGAGACCGCCACGACGACCGAGGCGACAGTGTTTCTGCCGGACCTGATTCTGCGGTTGCGGGCCGAGCAAACCGGCGCGGTCACCGCCGGGTTCCACACGATTGAGGAAATCCCGAATCCGCTTGGTGTCGTCCCGGTCGTGCGCCTGCGCAACGGGGACCGGCTCCTGGACAACGGCGTCTCGGAGATCGAAGACCTCAAGCCGCTAGTGGACGCGCTGAACAAAATCATCGTGGACATGATGACCACCTCGGAATACGTGGGCCGGCCGCGACGCTGGGCCACCGGCATCGAACTCGAAGAGAACCAGGAGGGAGAAGCGGTCAACCCGATCCCCGAGGGCAACCGGGCGATGATCTCGGAGAACGACACCGCGAAGTTCGGCCAGCTCGAGGCCGCACGACTGGACGGCTACCAGTCTGCTGTTGATGTGCTGCTCGGTCAGATCATGGCGGTCAGCGCGCTACCGGCCCACTACATCGGCCAACTGTCGGATACCCCGGCATCGGCGGATGCCCTCAGGGCAGCTGAGGCCAGTCTCACGGCACGCGCCGAAGCACGCCAGGCCGCGTTCGGCCGAGCCTGGGAGGACGTGGCCCGCCTCATCGTTGGGGTCCGTGACGGTGCCGACCCTCAGTTGGTCGATGTCCGGGTGACATGGGCTGACGCCGCTACCCGCTCCATCGCTCAGGAGGCTGATGCGGTGGTCAAGCTGTACCAGGCTGGTCTGCTCCCGGCGTCGTACGCCTTGAAGCGTCTCGGGTACTCCGACTCCGAGGTCGCCGAGATCGGTGCTGCCCGCCGCGGCGACGTGTTGAACACGATGGCCGTCGACCTCGGCAAGTTGGTGTCCTGATGTATCGGGACACCCTTATCGCTCTGTCGGAGAGATCGGAGCGTCAGGTGTTGGCCGCGTACAACGCATTTCTGACGGGCAGCCTGTCGCGGGACGAGTGCATCCAGTGGATTGCCTCAGCGATCACCGTCTCCAACGGTCAGGCGCACGCTCTGGCGAACCTCGCCTACGCCGCCGAGGTCATGGCGCAGTTGGGGACACCGGCAGCGGTCGTGACCACCACTCCGCCTGACGATCTCGACCGGCTGACGAAAGCGGCGTCGACCGTCCTCGAGGTGGCGGCCGGGACAGCGGCATCGGAGGCGGTGGTGGGCCGTCTCGGTCGGGCCGAACCGTTGGAGACCGCCGCCAGGAGCTACAGCGACGCGATGGTCCGCTCAGGTCGCACTCGAGGGTGGGTTCGGCAGAGGTCGGCCGGGTGCTGCCAACTGTGTACGTGGTGGTGGCGCGAAGGCCGTGTCTGGCCCGCCGAGCACCGCTTCCAAACCCACAAGGGATGCACCTGCACCCCGAAACCCGTTATCGCAGAAGGGATCAAAGAGACATGGAAGACAGCACGAGCCAAGGGGATCAGGTGACCGACGACCTTATCGAGGACGTCACGGAGACAGAGGTTCAGCCCGAACCTGACTCCGAGGCGGACCTTTCCGGCGACGGCACCGAAATCGAGGACCCGGACACGTTCCCGCGGTCCTATGTTGAGCAGCTTCGGCAGGAGAATGGGAAGTACAGGCAGCGTGCCCAGCGGGCCGACGAACTCGCCAACCGGCTGCACCGTGCTCTCGTCGAGCAGACCGGCCGGCTCCAGGACCCCAGTGACCTACCTTTCGACGAAACCCACCTCGAAGGCGACAACCTCACCGCCGCGATTGATGAGCTGCTGGCGAAGAAGCCCCACCTCGCGGCACGTCGGGTCGCTGGGGACGTCGGCCAGGGCGCGTCGGTGGGCAAGGGCGATGTGAGCCTGCTCGGTCTGCTCGGTGGCCGATGAGCTAGTCCCGTCCCACATGCTGGGATACGATGGAGGGGCCGCACCTGGTGTGCGGCCCCTTGATTCGTCCTGGTGGCGAAGTTGACCATTCCCTTCAACTCCCCAGGAGACCACCGTGACTGAAACCACCGCCACCAACCCCGAACTGCTCGCCGAGCAGGTGTCCTCGCTGCTGGTGCAGCCCCTCGAAGCCGCCAGCGTCGTCCTGTCCTCGGGTCCGCAGATCTTCGACACCTCCGGCGTCCTCCGCATCCCGCGGCTGGTGTCCGGGTCCACACCGACCTTTGTCGGCGAAGGTGGGCTCATCCCCGACACCGCCGAGGTCGACTTCGACGAGATCCGCCTCATGCCCACCGCCCGCAAGTCCATCAAATTAATTCTGAAGTACACGAATGAGTTGGTGCGGCAGTCGGTTATCGGTATCGACAGCGTGCTCAAGACCCGGCTGACTACCGACGTGTCCAACGCCCTCGACGACGCACTCCTGGCCGGTACCGGCGCATCCGATTCCATTACCGGAATCATCAACCAGACCGGCGTGCAGACCGGCGAACTCGACGTCACCGACCCCGACAGCCTGCTCGACGCCATCGCGCTGTGCCACGCCGAAGAGGTCACCCCCAACCGCTGGTTCCTGTCCTCGGCCGACTTCATCGCGCTCCGCAAGATCAAGGACACCACCGGCAAATACGTTCTCGAAGCCGACCTCACCGCCGACACCACCTACCGGCTGTTCGGCATCCCGGTCACCGTCACCAACAAGCTCCCCGCCGGCAAGGCCATCCTCGTCGACATGAACCAGGTGGCCGTGGCCCGCGACGTCGCCCCATCAATCACCGTCCTCACCGAGCGGTACGCAGAGTTCGATATGGTCGGTCTTCGGATCGTCACCCGCTACGATCTCGGCCTGCTGCACCCCGAGGGTGTGGTTGTCCTGTCGGCGGCATCGGGTAGCTGATGCCTGCCGTGACCGGAGAGACGGTCGCCGCGTTCCTCGGCCAGGGCACCGACACCGCGTTGGTTGCCCTCGCCGAGCAACACGCCGCCATCGTCACCGCAATGGCCCGCTCCTACACCCGCGGTGAAGGTTTCGCCGGCGGCATCCCCACCGACGACATCGCCGCGGTCATCACCACCGCAACCGCACGCCTGGTCGCCAACCCCGAACAGATCAACACCACCACCGGATCGGTGTCTGTACTCGGCGGCTTCACCGGCTGGACCCTCGCAGAGCTGTTCGTCCTCAACCGCTACCGGAAGAGGGCACTGTGATCTTCCACGACAAGGTGACCCTGTCCACGTCGGTGAAGGTCGGGGAGGATGCCCACGGCAACGACGAGTACGAGTGGATCGACCAGACCGTCCCCGCTGATGTGTGGCCCTTGAACACCGACCAGAAGATCGGCGAAGGCAGCCTGACCGTCGTGCAGCGGTACCAGGTCGCCATGTCCAGGCTGGCCGATTTCAACCCCGACGACCCTCAGCTCCGCATCACCTGGCAGGGCCGGCAGTTCGATGTGGAGGGCAGCATCGAGGCGCACATGGTGCGCGGCCGGCTGCACCACTACGAGGCCATCGGGAAGCTGACGGGATAGGCGCGTCCGTCCGCATTCCTCGGCGTGGTTCGGACGCCGCACAAGCTCCAGGCGCAGCCGTGGGCCTGCACTAGCGTTACGCCAGTAGTTGCCGGAGACGGCAAAGTGCGCAACATGTTGCGTGTGTCCGAGCACACGATCGGGGCCAAGATAGCGAGTCTGCTAGTTCGCGTAGTAACTCTGCCCTAGTCATCTGGGTCCCTGACTTCCTCGCTGTACAGCAACCGGTACAGCAACGCGCTCGAATTTCAGTATGTACGTGACTGTCCACCGATGTACCGCCGACGCCTCGACCTGCGGCAAAAGGACATCGGGAAACGTTGACGGACAGTAAAATTGAGCCTGGGGGTCAAGTGGTCGCAGGTTCAAATCCTGTCAGCCCGACAGAAAACCCCGGTGAGCGTCGCTCACCGGGGTTTTGTTCTCGGAACCATCGACCCCTCACACGACCAGCGGCACCGCGACGTCGGCGCCGCCCTCCTCGGTGATCCGGGCACCCATCTGCGTGTACGTGGGCGCGGTGATGAACCCACCGGCGAGGAGTGCCTCACCCTGGCGGAATCCGGGCGACTCCGCCAGGAGGTGTTCGGGTACGAAGCCGAAGGTGTCGGCCAGCTCGGCGAGATCGCGTGGGGCGTTCATCCGCATCAGGCACAGGTTGTCGCACTGGGACAGGACATTGGGGTGGATCTTGGTCGGCCGCTGGGTCGACAACAGCAGCCAGAGACCGAATTTGCGGCCCTCGGCCGCGATCTGCACGACCCGATCGATCAGCGCCTGCTCCACCGCGCTGGTGGCCAGCGGTGGGCAGATGTTGTGGGCCTCGTCGATCACGATGAGTATCGGGCGCCGCTCGTCGCGGTGGGCCCAGAGATGTTCGAGCACACTGAGAGCGGCGACCTTCGGTTCCGCTGGGTGGGCGAACCCACCCAGGTCGAGCACGGTGGCCTGGGGTCGCTCGTCGATGACGTCGGTCGCCGCGAGGTCACCCCGCGCCCAGAGTGCCCAGTCGAGTACCTGCAGATTCTCGATCCGCTTGGCCAACCGCTGATGTCCGGGGTCGGCGGAACTGCGGAGCGCGTCGAGGTAGGTGGTCTGGTCCGATGTCTCGGTGAGTGTGGCGTCGGCGTGCAGCAGGACGTTGTACTCGTCGGCGTCGGCGATCGGATCCAACTGCAGGACCGCGGCCTTCGCGGCCAGGGGCAGGGTCAGGAATCGCGTCCGCAATTGCGGTCCGTCACGTCGCGTCGAATGCAGGACCCGGATGTCGGATGCCGCGATCGCATCCGCGGCGGCGGGGTCCGCGGTACCCCGTGTCTCGGGCAACCGGGTGAAATCCGCGTTCGGATCGAGGATCAGCAACGGGAGTCGGGTTCGGAGCAGCAGCTGTTCGATAACCACTCCGAGCGCGTAGGTCTTCCCGGAGCCGCTCTGGCCGCACCAGAAGGTGTGCCGATTGAACTTCTCCGCGGTGAGGAGGACGTCGGTCGTCGCGTTGTCGCGATGGCTTCCCACTGTCAGCTGAACCACGCCCGTACCTTACTGGCACGGGCGGGATTCCATCGGACTTACGGAGCGGTCAGCTCCTTGCGGAGAACGAACGCCCGGTCGCCGGTCTCGGGGTCGCGCAGCGGGAACCCGTGCCGGGCATAGAAGCGGTGCGCGTCGACGTCGGGTTCGTCGACCTCGATCTCGAATTCCCCGGCGCCCCGTCGCGCCGCCTCGGCAACCGCGGCGGTGAGGACGGCACCACCGAGTCCGCGGCTGCGTTGGGCGGGCGTGGTGTACATCTCGTCGAGCAGGGCGATGCCGCCGTCGACCCAGACGTTGGTCCGGATGGTCACCAGACCCAGCGAGGTGATCGGGTTGCCGGCCACGATCGCGAACGTTGAACTGCGCGTGAGCAACTCGGCTAGCCGACCAGCCAGGACGGCCGGTCCGGGAGACGGTTCGCCGTACTCGCGGTTGAAGGCGTCGAGCAGTTCGGCCATGGTCGCCGCGTCGGCCGGTGTCGCCACTCGCGGGCTGTCGGGCTCGTTCACGGTCACCACCGTAGCCGCCCACCCGACGATCACCGGCGCAGGTCAACCCAGGGCGCCGAACCGGGCGAGTAGCCGGTCGACCGCACTGCAGTCCTGTAGGACTCGACGTCGATCAGGATCCTCGGCGGACTCGCGCAGCATCGTGGCGCCGTCCGGGATCTGTTCGGTGGCGAGGATGGCCGACCACGCGGCGGTGTCGGTCGCCGTGAACGCGTCGACGCCATCGCGCAGCGCATGCGCAAGGATGAGCCGGTCGTCCGGGCCGAGCCGGTCGTGGACCATCGCGATCATCTCGCCGGCGACCGAGCCGTGCGCGCGCTCGTCGCGGCGGTGCAGGGCGACGGTCGCTTGGTGAACCGGTTGGATCGTCCGATCCTCGGCGATCAGCGTGAGGTAGTCCCCGATGGAGGTCTCGGCGACCGTCGCGTATGCCAGGGTCGTGAGCGCCGCCGCTCGTGCCGACTCAGCTTGTGCGAGCGCCGCCCGGTGGCGGCGCACCATCAACGACTCGGGCAATGTGGCGTCCGGAAGCGTCCAGGCACGCCGACGGCGGGTCAGCGCGGATGCGTTCAGATGCATCAGCGTGTGGTACTCCTCGTCGACCATCGACTGGACGACCGCCGCCCTCCCGGCGTCGGAGAACCCGGTGCCGAAGGCGTCCCGGAACAGCAAGCCGAAACCGGGTGTGACCACGTCTTGTTCGATGTCGACGACGTTCTTGTTGTAGGCGATCCACCCCCACGCCCGGACCCGAGACCGGCGGTCCTCGTCGAGCCCGTTCCATCCCGGATGTCCGGCGAACGGGAGCAGCGTATCGGGATAGTCGACGCAATCGTCGTCGTAGAGATCGTCCATGGTCGGCCCGTCGAGTTCGGGCTCGGTGCGGCGCACCGTGGCCCGCCGCGGCCAGCTGCGCACCAGCCCACGGATCACCGCCGTCTCCACCGGGTCGGCGGCGTCGTGGTCGGGCAGCGTGCCGGTCACGACGCGAACCCGGCGAACAGTTGCGCGCACAGCCCGGCATACTCGCTGCCGCGATCGCCCAGCGGCGCTCCGGCCCGGGCGAGCAGCGCTGTGAACTCGTCGGTGTCGCTGTCGCCGTCGCAGGTGGCGGAGACCCGGGACACCGCACGCGCCAACGCATCCCGGGCTGTCGACGCGCACGGGTTCGACGACTGCACGTCGCGGTACACCTCCGGTGTCCCACCGGCGACGCGCGCCAGCATCGCCGACATCGTCATGAACGGTGGGGTGGCCAGGGTCGCCGCCTCGTCGGCCTCGACGCCGAGATCGGCGAGCGCGACCCCGAACGACAGGATGGTCGCATGGGTGAGGGCCTGCACCGCGGCGCACAGGCGGTCGTGCCGATCGGCGGTGGTGACCTGCACGCGGGCGCCCCACCTCGCCAGGTCGTCGATCAGGCGGTTCACGCCGGGTCCGTCGCGATGGACGACCACCGCAATCGCCCGGCCGGGCAGACCGAGGGACGGGGCGAACATCGGGTTCACGCCGACGACCGGACCCGTTGTGGCGCAACGGCTCTCGTCCGGTCCGCCGACGGCCGCCGCGAACCGGGTCTTCACCGACAGCGTCTCCACCAGCATCGCGGTCGGGCGCATCAGTGATCGCACCGTCCCCAGCGAGGCGACGGCGACATTCTCCGGTACCGCGAGGACCACGATGTCCGCCGCGCGCACCCGCGCGGTCGCCTCTGGGCCGGGGGCACGGATGTCGTCGCCGGAGGTGGCGTCCAGGATGTGTACGAGGTCGCCGCCACTGCGCCACCGGTCGGCGAACATGGATCCCACCGCCCCTGCTCCGCCGGCCACGACCACCGACCGCGCACCGGGGGCGGCCGATCCGGTCACGGGCCGCTCTCCTCGGCGACGGACAGGCAGCGTCGCATGGTCAGGGCCTTGACCATCGTCTCCTCGAACTCCTCGTCCGGATCCGACAGCGCGACGATCGCACCGCCGACCCCGAAGGTCACCTCGGACCCGGTCGCCACCATCGTGCGGATCACGATCGACAGGTCAGCGGTTCCGGTGAGCGAGAAGAAGCCGATCGCCCCCGAGTACACGCCCCGCGGACCCGCCTCGAGTTTGTCGATGATCTCCATCGTGCGGATCTTCGGTGCGCCGGTCATCGAACCGCCGGGAAAGGCCGCCCGCACACAGTCGACCGCCGACACCCCGTTCCGCAGCGTCCCCCGCACGGTCGACACCATTTGATGCACGGGCGCGTAGGTCTCGATGTCGAACAGTGACGGCACATGCACCGACCCCGGGACGCAGACACGCGACAGGTCGTTCCGGACGAGGTCCACGATCATCAGGTTCTCCGACCGGTCCTTCTCGCTCGCCCATAACGCGCATCGCAAGTGGTGGTCCTCGGTGGGATCGGCCGACCGCGGACGTGTCCCCTTGATCGGCTTCGACTCGACCGTCCCGTCCGCACCGATCTTCAAGAACCGCTCCGGCGACGCGCTGAGCACCGACATCCCGGCGAACTGCAGCAGGGCGTTGTAGGGCATCGGGCTGATCTCCCGCAGACACGAATACCCGGACACGGGGTCGAGGCTGCGGTGCACGGTCGCCGAGTTCGTCAGACACACCTCGTACGACTCCCCGGACCGGATCTCCGCCAGACAGTCCTCGATGAGCCTCAGGTACGTCTGGCGGTTGTGGCGGAACACGATCGGCACCTCGTGGGGCGCCGGGACCAGCGGGGGAGTCGTCGCCGGAGCGGGTGTGGCGGTTCGCATCTCCCGAATGGTCGACGCCGTCTCGTCCAACCACGTCGCGACATCGGGATCCGGGCTCTCGACTGCTTCCAGTGCGAGCACATACGCACACCCGTGTCCGTGGTCGATCACCACCGCCCGGTCGGCGAACACAAGCGCCGCGTCGGCCTGCTCGGAGGCATGCGCCAGCTGGCCGCCGGTGTCCGCTTTGAGCTCGTAGCCGAGATAGCCGACGTACCCCAGACAGAACGCGAACGGCAGCTCAGGCTGCGCAGCCACCGCACGCGCCCGCAGCTGGGCGTCGAGGTAGTCGAAGAAGGTGCTGCGGACCTCCTCCGCTGTACCGTCCGAATGTTCGACTCGCACAGTCATTTCCGGGACCCGGTAGGTCACATACTCGGCGTGGGGGCCCGAGCAGTCTCCCATGACGGAGTAGCGACCGTCGGTCTCCTCGGCCGCCGACCGGTCGAGCCAATAGCTGTTCGGGCCACCGGCGAACAGTCGTTCATAGACGCTGTTCGGGTCCACCACGTGGTCCACCCGAACCGATCGGACCCGGTAACCCCGGTGCCGATTCCCCGCCGATTCACTCCCCGCCGATTCACTCCCCGCCGATTCACTCCCCGCCGATTCACTCGCCGACGCCTCACTCGCCGGGCGCTCCGTCGTCGCCGACGCCCGACTCGCCCCGGCCGAGACCCCGTGGTGCGCTCGCACCCGTGTGGCCTCCGCGAAGTTGGCCAACAGCTCCCGGCCGTACTCGCTGCAGATCGACTCCGGATGGAACTGCACTCCCCACATCGGCAACACCCGGTGGCGCACCGCCATCAGGACGCCGTCGTCGGACCACGCCTGCTCCTCCAACTCGTCGGGGACATCCACCACCGCCAGCGAGTGATACCTGACCGCCCGGAACGGGGAGGGCAGTCCCGTGAACAAGCCGCGGCCGTCGTGGTGGACGGCGCTGAGTCGTCCGTGCCGCGGTTCGGGGGCCCATACCACCGGGCTGCCGAACACATGGCACAGGCCCTGGTGGCCCAGGCACACCCCGAGCACGGGTAGTCCGCTGTCGGTCAGCGCCCGTGCGCTGATCCCGAAGTCGCGGGGGTAGTCCGGACGGCCCGGGCCGGGGGAGACCACCACGTTGTCGAAAGCTGTCAGGTCCACCGACGTCCAGGGCACATCGTTGGCGACGACGACCGGCTCCCGGCGGTTGACCTGGGTCAACAACGCGTACAGGTTGTACGTGAACGAGTCGTAGTTGTCGATCAGCAGTGTGCGCACCGGGTCCACCTCAGTCCGCGCTCGCGACGGCGGACGGGTGTCGGGCGGGGTCACGATCAGGCCCCGCTCGCTGCGACGTCTCGGTCCCGACGATCAGATCCTCGACCCGACAGGTTTCCGAGATCATGAGGTCGTAGAGGGCATGCAGGAAATCGGTGGACAGATCGTGATCGATGGCGAACCGGTGGGCGTGTTCGTGTACAGCGCCGACCCGGCGCGGCTGCATCACCGGGATGGCGTGCCGTCGTTTGAGTTCCGCGATGCGTGTGCAGACCTCGATCCGGGCCCGCACGTCTTCGAGCAGACGGTCGTCGATCCCGTCCAATTCCGTTCGCAGGGCTTCCAGTTCGCGTGCGGTGGGGTCGTCTCCACCCGGCGCACGGCTGTTGATGTTCGTCGATCGGGTCATGGCGCGACCACCTAGCAGTGTCCGAAAGTGCGGCCCGCCGACTTGACCCGCCCGACATGCGGCGCCTGCCCCCGTGCGGCATTGCGCCCGGCCCGCGTTCGCGAACCGCATCCCCGACTCGGTCCATGGTCGCACCGAGCGTGCATGTCGCGAGGGGCGTTGACGTCACCAGGTGATCACGATTCGCCAACGACCAGTACGTCAGCGCACGAGATCCGTTGCCGGGGCGGCGGTTCGAATGCGGCAAGTCCGACCTTCCGGGCTTCGTTGCCGAGACCCTTTGCGGCGCTCACTTTCCGGCGTGGCGCAGGTGTCCGTAAAGGGCGGCGCGATAACCGCGTGTGTAACTCGGTTCCTCGTCGTCGGGGTCCGGCGGACACGCGAGCGTCGACGACGCCAGTTGTCGCGCCCACGGCGCGGGAAGCGCGCCGAGATCGGCAGCGGCATCGACGAAACCCTGCTGGAACAGGTCCGGATCGAGGTGCTCGTCGAGTTCGGCGTCGAAGATCGGGAACGACGTGGGCAGGCGCGTGACGACGCCGTACTCGGTGACGATGTCGAGTTCGGGGAGGTCGGAGTCGGGATTCTTCAACGGACCGAACGCCTCTCGGCCAGGGTGCGATACAGGGTCGCGCGGCTCACCCCGAGCTCTTGCGCGATCCTGGGTACGGAAACCCCCTGCGCGCGCATCTGTTCGGCGCGCACCACCTGATCGGCGTCGAGCGCCCGCGGCCGGCCGATCGCCGACGTGGACCCACGCAGCGTTCTCGGCGTGGAACGGTCCGACCGTCTCGGCGCGTCGTCGTCGAGTTCGGCCAGCGACGCCAGCACCGCGACGATCATCGCTCCGGCCGGGTCGGCGGTGTCGATTCCCTCGCGGAGCGAGCGCAGTCCGATGCGACGCCCGGCCATCTGGTTCGCGACCTCCATGACCTCGCGAACGTTCCGGCCGAGGCGGTCGATGCCGACGACCACCGTGGTGTCGCCGGCTCGCGCGTAGTCGAGGAGGGCGGCCATCCCGGGCCGCTGACCCGCGGGCGCGGAGCGATCGGTTGCATCGGTGTAGATCCGCGCGGGGTCCACCCCGGCATCGGTGAGCGCGTCGATCTGGGGCGCGAGTGCGTGGGCACCGGGGGAGTCGCGTGCGTAACCGAGGGCCATCCCCGACGACTCTGTTGCGTCTGCTGTCACCGCGACAGCGTATCTCAGAAGTATCGAGACAGACTCAAAAGACGCGCCGATGTTTCGAGACATATGACGCAAAGGGGATACCGGGTCTTGGTAGTCGCAAAAAGTGTCTCGAAATTGGCGGGATGACTCAGGTGCGGCCGCGTTCGGGGTTCACCCGTTCGCACCGTTTCACCGCGTTGTGCCACGCGGGCGCCGCGCCGGCGCTACCGTCGCACCACGATCGTCGGAGGAGGTACATCCATGGGGCTCGCTCACTCGGACAGTCACTCGCCGGAACCGCGCCTCGTCGAGACGCCGACCGGGCCGGTCGAATATGTCGACGTCGGATCCGGGCCACCGCTGGTGTTCGTGCACGGGTCCCCGGGTGGCYGCGACCAGGGGGTCCTGATGACGCGCTTCCTGGCCGGGGCGCATCGCGTCATCGCGGTCTCTCGACCGGGCTACCTGGGTACGCCCCTGGGCGGCAATCGAGATCCGGCCGCGCAGGCGGAACTGGTCAGGGCGGTGCTGGACTCGGTGGGGATCGATCGTTTCGCGCTGATGTGCTGGTCCGGCGGCGGGCCCGTCGCCTACTCGTTGGCGGCTGCGCTGCCCGAGCGGGTGTCCGCGATCGTCGCGGTCGCTGCGGTCAGCACCCGATTCGATCCGCGGAGCAGCCTGCGCGGACGACTCGAACTGTCCGAGGAGAAACTCCTCTTCAGCCGTTTCGGTCAGTGGCTGGCGACCACGGTCGCGTCGAAGGCGCCGTCCACGGCCATCTCGACACTCCTGTCCGGTGAGGGAGACCTGTCGCGTGTACAGATCAGGGCGCTCACCGCGGAGATCATCGCCGATGACGACCAGCGCACGCTGGCAATCGATCTGTTCGACACCGTGTCGGGGTCGCGAAAAGCTGGCTTCGACAATGACTTCGACCAATTTCGCGACCTCGACCTACCGCTCGCGGAGGTGACCGCACCCGTGCTGGCGATACACTCCCGAACCGACGCCGACGTCCCGTTCGATCAGAGTGTCCATGCCGCGCAGACGCTGCCCGATGCTCGCCTCGAAGCCGTCGACGAGGGAACGCACCTGTCGTTGTGGCTCGGCTCGGACGCTCCGAGGCTGCAGTCGCTGGTCGTCGAACATCTATCCGGGGCGTCGCGCACATGACGCTCGACGCTCGAGGATGCCGGATCACGAACTCACGTCGCGTGCGACATCGGTCCGCTGATGCGACTTCGATCGAGGTCGCGTAGACGGATTGATGTCGCATGCGACATCGATCCCAGGGTCGGCGTAGTCGGCTGAGCTCCTGATCAGAACAGTGTCGGCGGGAGTGCGCCCTCGAACTCGAGCAGCCAGCGTTTGGTCGCCAGACCCTGACCGTCCGCGCCGCCCGAGTAACCGCCGAGTCCGTCGCCGGCGACGACGCGATGACACGGGATGATCAACGGCAGGGGATTGATCCCCATGATCGTGCCGACGCCGCGCGCGGAGACCCGCGTGCCGCTCATCGCCGCGAGTTCGCCGTAGGTGACCGTGTCGCCGTGGGCGACCGTCCGGTGCAGCGTCGACAGGACCGCCCGGGCGGCGTCCGACATCCGATCGAGATCGACAGGCAGGTCGAACTCGGTCAGGTCACCTGCGAAATAGGCGCGGATCTGTCGAATCGCCTCTGCGAGAACGGGATCGATGGTCTCGTCATCGGTCGGTACGTCGGTGGTCACTCGCCAGGCCACGCGCACGACGGCCGATCCATTGCTGTCGACGGCCACGGTGCCGACCGGCGTCGGTACGAGAGCACGGCATGGTGGGGTCATCGGTGAGATCTCACGGTCGAGGTCAGGTCCGGCCACACAGTATCGGAGAGTCACGACACAGACGGCGACGCGGGGAATACCCGGCCGGGCTGTGGTGTTCCGCCCACCATGAGTGCTAACGCAGAGTTGAGTCCCGAAGGCTGGGTCCGCGAGCAGACCGAGAAGATCCTGGAGCAGGGCACGACTGACGGTGTGACCGTGATGGACCGTCCGATCGTCCTGTTCACCACGACCGGCGCGAAGTCGGGCAAGAAGCGCTACGTCCCGCTGATGCGCGTGGAGGAGAACGGGCGTTACGCGATGGTGGCATCGAAAGGCGGCACCCCGGAGAACCCGTCCTGGTACTACAACGTGAAGGCCAATCCGCAGGTCACGGTGCAGGACGGCACCGAGGTCAAGGAACTGACCGCACGAGAGATCATCGGCGACGAGCGCGATCACTGGTGGGAGCTGGCCGTCGCCGCGTACCCGCCGTACGCGGAGTACCAGACGAAGACCGATCGGCAGATCCCGGTGTTCGTCCTCGAGTGAGCGTCGCGCTGCATCGATAGAGCCCCCGACCGCGGTCGGGGGCTTTACGCTGTCTGAGGCAACCTGCCGGAGGGAGAGTCATGGGTGACGTGGTCGACTTCAAGCAGGTCTCCACCGCGGGACTCGAGAGTTCACCGGTTGCGGAGGCGCTGGCGGGACTCCGGGCAAACGAGGCCCGGTACTACAAGACGAAGTACGGGCACGACTTCACCGTCGTCCCGGCGTCGGACGCACCCGACATCCTCGACCGGGTGACCGCGATCCTGGCCGACGAGCGCGACATCACCATCGCCTCACCCGCGCTCGAGGTCAGCGACTTCGAGGTGGGCCCGGACGACGGAAGGCTGCACATGTCGTACGTGTTCTTCGAGTCCGGCCTCGCGGTGAACGTCATGTACAGCATCGATCCCGGTGGGAAGCGTGCCGTCGGGTTCAAACTCTCCGACGGCATGGACGTCCCGGCCGAGTTGGAGTCGAAGTTCAAGTTCGCGCGTCAGAAATCGAAACTCGCCGGCGTGATCCGCGGGTCGTACTTCGTCATCAAAGGGGAGTACTGACCCCCGGGGTCACGAGAAGCGGATATTCAGTGTGGCGAGACCGAAGATCTTGCGGCCGCCCGACTTGGCCACCACGATCACAACGCCCGTCCGGGTCGCCGGATCGAGCGACTTGATCCGCCCGCTGTACTCAATCTCGCCGCCCTCGGCGGCGGACACGACAGCGGGCTGGGACAGGCGCACCGCGTAGCGGGTGACGGCACCCGGGTCGCCCGACCACGACGACACGAAAGCGGCCCCGAGCCCCATGGTCAGCATGCCGTGCGCGATGACATCAGGCAGGCCGGCCAGTTTTGCGCTCGTCTCGTCCCAATGGATGGGGTTCGCGTCGCCCGCGACACCGCCGTAGTTGACCAGATCGCCGCGCGACAACCTGATCGTGTGCAGAGGCAGTTCGTCGCCGACGTTCAGCTCGTCGAAGTTCCGTGCGCCCGATGTGCGCCCGCTGTCGTCAGCGGTGCGGACGTCAGCGTCGGGACGGACCGTCCGCACGTATCGTTCCGCTGCCTCGTCGTGGCTGAAGATGTTGACGTCGTGCATCATCACCTTGCGGACCGCACTGCTCAACTCGGGGTCGACCTCGTCGGCGGTGACCCCGACGACCGTCGTGTGCATGGTGTGGACACGCTCGCCTAAGGCATCGGTCATGGTGTTGGTCACGGTGATCAGGTCTTTGCCCGCGATCCGACGGACACTCGTCAGCTCCACGTCCGTCGTCAGTTCGTCGCCGGCGACGATCGGGCGGTGCTGCTCGAAGACCTGCTCGGTCTGGACGTAGGTGTCGTATCCGACGATGACCTTCTCGAACAGCTCCCGGTTCGCCGCCATCGCCGGGATGGAGGTGAAGGTGAGCGGCGCGACGAGACCGGAATAGCCAAGGGCTGCTGCGGCTTCGGGCTCCCAGTGGGAGCCGTGGTAGTCCTGGACCGCGCGTGCGTACTCACGCACCTTCTCGCGGCCGACCTGATACGAGCCGTCGAGCACGTAGTAGTGGCCGACGCGGGATCCGATCCCGGAGGGATCGTCGGTGGTCGTGGCGGTGGTCGTCGGGGTGTGCGTCACCCCGAACACGCTAACGGTGTGCGCATTCGAGTCCAACTCCGGAGTAACTCTCCGACACCGCGGTCAGCGCCGGAGACCTTTCCCGTGGGCGTACTCGGCCGGGCGACCCGAGGTCTGCCAGTCGTGCCAGTTCTCCCGATGGCGGCACATCCACTTCTCGTGAAGTCGACGGAATCGAGGTGAGAGTCGACGGGTGGTTTCGACAACGATCACCACCGGTAGTCGGAGCACGATGACGAGCATCCCCGGAACCGGACTGGGCATCCGGTAGCGCAGCCGCGTCGTGGGCAGCATGTAGATGCTCGAGTACGCCGCGTACATCGCCGCGTTGTATGTGCCGCGCAACCGCTGCAAGCCGGTCGACCCGCTCTTCGCGAACGCGGCCGGGAACGACTCGATGAGCTCGGCGCCGTCGGTCCCGGCGTCGTAGGTGCGGGTGGACGTGACGAAGGCCAGCAATCGCAACGAGTCGGCGATCGTCTCCGGATACCACTGCGTGCGCACCCCGAGTAGGTGGCCGAGGTAGCGCTGGTAGTGCAGCAGGACGCGGATCTCGCGGGGTGTCGTCTGAACTCCGGTCAACCACAGCGCCATCGCGGGCACCACGCTGCCGCCCAGCAGGGTCAGTAGTTGATAGGACTGACTGATCGGCTCGCCCCAGCGTTGGCGATCCCATTCCGGGTGTTCGGCGACGGTGCGCCGGACCCACACGTGCATGATGCGTACCTGCATCGCCGTCGCACGACCCTCCGACCCCGGCGTGAGCAACGCGTCGGGTTGCGAGACGTCGATCCAGAAACGCGAGGTCTCCAGGAACCGGCGCAGAGCGTTGTCGCCCGCATAGCCCCCGGCCAGCGAGAGCGGTTTCGCGACCGCGGCCTCGGTGTACATCTCCAGGGTGATCCCCCCGGCGACGCTGAACAGCCCGGTACCCCACCGGCGCCAGATGGTTTCGCCCTCCGCGATCAGCTCGGGGTCGACCCAGTCGGGCACCATCTCGAATTCCTCGAACAGGTCGACCAGTGCCGGCGGGGGATCGTCGATGCTGTCCAGGCCGTCGGTGAGTGCCTGATCGAGCAGGGCCCGGGCCGCCTCGCCGCCCAGCGTGCCGTAGACCTCGTCGACGAAACGTTCGGCCACGGGATCGGTGCGGAACATGTCCTCGGCGAAGGTGCGGAGGTTCTCCGGCTCCGGGAAAAGGTCTTTGCGGGTGAACTGCCGTACCAGCCCCCGGACGCCTCGCAGACGCCGGTTGGTCATCGCGGACTCGTAGGCGACCGCCGCCGGGAAGGCAGGAGTATCGGGTGACAGCGAGGTGGACACAGGACTCCTGACGTGAGACGGATTCCTAGATGTGTATCACCCGCGGTGCTCCGCTAACCAGTCGGCGACGGAGTCTTGACTTCAAGTCAACTCGAAGTTGCACCGTGGTGGGACATCCAACCAACTCGTGGAGGTATCGATGCGCCGCGTATTCGCCGACCTGTGGGAGACCAGCTCCGACAACCCGTTTCCGGGACTGACCACGCACGCCTACCTGTGGAAATCGACTCGAAACGTCCTCTTCTACTCGGTTGCGTCGGACTCCGAGTTCGATGAGCTCTACCGCCTGGGCGGGATCGACCAGCAATATCTGTCGCATCAGGATGAGGCCGGGCCGCTGCTGGCCGCGATCCACGGACGATTCGGGACGACACTGCACGCTCCTGCCGCCGAAGCGGACCGGATCGGCCGCTACGCGCGGATCGGGGTGGGGCTCGCGGACCGGCACACGGACGGCAACGGGGTCGAGGTGATCCCGACACCCGGCCATTCCCCGGGTAGCACGAGCTACCTGGTGCACGGCGCCGACGGCGACCGCTACCTGTTCACCGGGGACACCCTCTATCGAAGCGAGTCGGGGCGGTGGACCGCCGGGTATCTCCCGGGCATCAGCGATGCGGAGCAACTCGCGACGAGCCTCGAACTGCTGGCGACGCTCGCCCCGGACGTCGTCATATCGAGCGCATATGCGGGGGAGTCAGCCGTTCACCGTGTTGACACGTCCACCTGGACAGCCGGCGTCACCGAAGCGGTTCTCGGCCTGCGGGCGGCCGCCGGTCGGAACGCCTAATCGAACAGCCGCCGGAAGAGATTGGTCTCGGCGAGGTCGACCAATTCGTCGCCACGTCCGGACAGTACGGTGCGGAGCGCGTAGAGCGTGAAGCCCTTGGCCTGGGCGGCGGTGATCGTCGGCGGGATGGACAGCTCTTGGCGAGCGGTGACGACATCGAGTAGCGCCGGACCGTCGTGGGCGAGGAACTCGTCGACCGCACCGGCCAGGTCGTCCGGCCGCTCGACGCGCCGACCGTGGATACCGAGCGACTCCGCCAGCGCGGCGAAGTCCGGGTTCTCCAGATCGGTTCCATAGTTCACGAATCCGGCCGCCTTCATCTCGACCTCGACGAAGTTCAACGACGAGTTGTCGAAGACGACGATCTTCACCGGCAGCTTGTTCTGCGTGATGGTCAGCAACTCGCCGAGCAGCATCGCGAGACCGCCGTCGCCGGCGAGCGCAACGATCTGGCGGTCTGGGAAGGCGGTCTGTGCGCCGATCGCCTGGGACACGGCGTTGGCCATCGAGCCGTGGGTGAACGAGCCGATCAGGCGACGGGCCCCGTTCATCTCGAGGTAGCGCGCCGCCCACACCACCGGTGAGCCGACGTCGGGGATGAACACCGCGTCACGGTCGGCTTTCTCGCTGATCAGGCGAGTCAGGTACTGCGGGTGGATGGGCGCCCGGTTGCGGTCGTTGTCGGCGAGATCGTCGAGGCGGCGGCGTGCCGTGGCGTAGTGGGCCAACGAGGTCGACAGGTGTTCGGAGTCGCGGCCGGTGGAGATCTTCGGCAGGAGCGCGCGGGCGGTGTCGCCGACATCGCCGACGAGTGGCAGGTCGACGGGGCAGCGTCGACCGATCTGCTCGCCACGGATGTCGACCTGGATGATGGTCGCCTTCGACGGATAGAACTGTTCATAGGGGAAGTCGGTGCCCAGCATGAGCAGTGTGTCGCACTTCTCGATCGCCCGGTATCCGGACGAGAAGCCGAGCAGCCCGGTCATTCCCACGTCGTAGGGGTTGTCGTACTCGATGAATTCCTTGCCCCGCAACGCGTGCACGACGGGGGCCTGCAGGGCACGGGCGAGCTCGACGACCTCGTCGTGAAACCCCTGCACCCCCGCCCCGGCGAGAATCGTCACGCGCTCGGAGGCGTTGAGAGTGTCTGCGGCGCGGTCGATCTCGGCATCGGTGGGCCGGGTGACGCGGGGGATACGGCGGATGGGGGCGCCGGCGCGCCGTTTCGGGCACGGCGCCAGGAAGGTCTCACCCGGGATGACGAGGACCGCGACGTCCTGTTTCTCGACCGCGGTGCGCAGGGCGATGTCGAGCAGGCGCGGCATCTGGTCGGGCGTGCCGACCATCTCGCAGAAGGCGCTGCATTCCCGGAACAGCTGCTCGGGGTGGGTCTCCTGGAAGTAGCCGGTGCCGATCTCCGTCGCCGGGATGTGCGCGGCGATCGCGAGGACCGGGACACGACTGCGGTGTGCGTCGAACAGTCCGTTGATCAGGTGCAGGTTGCCGGGCCCGCAACTTCCCACGCACACCGCCAGTTCACCGGTGAGCGCGGCTTCGGCGGACGCGGCGAACGCCGCCGACTCCTCGTGTCGCACATGTCGCCACGAGATGGTGTCGTTTCTCCGCAGGGCATCGGTGAAACCGTTGAGTGAATCACCGGGCAACCCGTGGACGTGCCGGACTCCGGCGCGCTCGAGTTCCTCGACGATCCTCTCCGCGACAGTGGGCGGCATGGCGATCCGTTCGGTCGGCGACGGTGTGCCCCGACTATAGACGCGGCGCGCGCCGGCGTGACCTCCAGAGAATTCGACCCACCCTGATTCGCCGACATGTCTCCGCTGCCAGACGGTGTGAAAATCGATTGCATGCCACGACGCGGTGAACCACTCCGGAAGCTCGGTTTCCTGACGATCGGACGCTTCGACGGTGACGACCCGCGACCCGGCCACCTCGAGACCCTGCGAATGATCGAGTTGGCCGAACATCTCGGCTTCGACAGCGTGTGGGTGCGCAACCGGCACCTGCAGTACGGCATCTCCTCGCCGGTGGCCCTGCTGGCGGCCGCAGCGGTGCGCACCAGCCGGATCGAGCTCGGTACCGCGGTGATCCCGCTCGGTCTGGAGAATCCGCTGCGGCTGGCCGAAGACCTGGCGACGGTCGACATCCTCAGCGGGGGACGGCTCAACCCGGGGGTCTCCGTCGGTGTGCCGATGCGCTACGACGACTTCAAGACCGCGCTGTACCCCGAAACCCATGCGCTCGAGAACTTCTCGAAGGACCGGGTGGTGAGGCTCCTGGACAACCTGCGGGGCGAACCCGTCAGCGACTTCGAGGGGACCGTCGGGATCGAGACGTTCTCCCGACGGGTGCAACCGCATTCGCCAGGTCTCGCCGATCGGGTCTGGTACGGAGGTGGATCGAGCTCGGCGATCTGGGCGGGCCGACAGGGCATCAACTATCTGACCTCCTCGGTGGTCACCACCGAGGGCACGGAGTCGCGCGACTTCGCGACCATCCAGGCCGAACACATCGACGCCTACCGTGCCCATCACGTCGATCCCGACCGTGCGCGCGTGTCCCAAGGGCTCGTGGTGATCCCCACGGATTCCGCGACCGCGGACCAGATCCGCAAGTACCGGGCGTATGCCGACAGTCGGTTCGAGCGCACGCTCACCCCGCAGGGCCCGCGGGGCCTCCTGTTCTCGCCGGATCTCGTCGGACCGTCCGATGAACTCGCCGAGAGACTGTATGAGCACGCGGGATTCCAACGCGCCACCGAGGTGGCCTTCGCATTGCCGTTCTCCTTCGACGAGCCGGACTACCTGCAGATCGTGGGTGATCTCGCCGGGCAGCTCGGACCGGCACTCGGATGGACGCCGGCCACCGAGACTGCGTAATGAGAAACCCTGCGATAAGCCATCTTTCGCTACGGGACGATGGTGGACTCGACCGGTTGACGCAGCAGGGTCCGAAGTTTCTCCGGCGCGACCCGGCGGAAGTCGCTGAAGTAGATCTCATGGTGACGGCCCGACATGCGTAAGCCGTTGTCGGGTATGAACCGATCGTGCATCTCGGCCAGCACCGGCCCCTCGTCGTCGAACGGCCCGTGGTGCAGCGTCTGAACACACGACCCCTCGGCCAACGACTCCGTGCGTAGATCGGCGAGACGCGGCGGCGGCTTCTTCGCGCCGGCCTCGCGAACAGCGGCGTCGAGCAGATCCTCGCCGATCCACTCGGGGACCATCAGCATGAGGGTCCAACTCCAGCGGCCCTTGTCCCGGGCGCCGGTGAAGGTGCTCATGTCGTCGGCCCACCAGAGCCCCTCGAGTGGCGGGACGACGTAGTCACGGCCGAGTTCACGACTGCTTGCGAACTTCAGCTTGTACGCAACCGGATACAGCGTCTCGATCGACGCCGCGAACTGTGGTGTCGAGTTGGGGTCGCCCGATCCGTCGATCATCAGGTAGCGCATGGCCGGAACGTCGAGAATGCGGAACTGGCCGCGCCGCGCCTTGTACGAGTCGAGCGTCTTCTTGAAGTCCACCTTCTCGGGCACGCCCTCGACACTATCCGGGAATGCGTCGCCGCTCATAGGTTCGGAGCGCGAGAAAGTACGCGGCCCCGCCGATGGCGAGACTCCAGGCGAGCGAGGCGACAACACTCGCGGTGGGGACCGGGGCGTCGGTGAGGGTTCCGCGCAGGACCTCGATGACGGGGGTGAAGGGCTGATACTCGGCGAATTGTCTCAGGCCGGCGGGTAGGGATTCGGCCGGTACGAAACCCGTGCTGAGGAACGGCAGGATCGTGAGGAACATCGGTGTGTTGCTGGCGGTCTCGACGCTCTTGGCCGCCAGCCCGAGATAGACCGACAGCCAGATCAGCGCGACGGAGAACACGGAAGTCACGCCGAGCGCGCCCAGCCAGTCGAGCGGACCGGCCGACGGCCGGAATCCGATACCGACCGCGACGGCGAGGACCACGACGATGCTGAACAGCGCCTGCAGGAGGCTGGCGAGTACGTGACCGGTGAGGACAGCGGAGCGAGCGATATCCATGGTGCGGAAGCGGTTGATGATCCCCGAGGTCATGTCCATGGCAACGACGATGGCGGTGCCCTGAACCGCCGACGCGACGGTGACCAGCACGATCCCGGGCACCACATAGTCGAGGTAGGCGGCCCGCCCGCTGTCGCCGGGCTGCGTGGTCATCCCGGCGCCGAGCTGGCCCCCGAACACGAAGACGAACAGCAGCAGGAAGACCACCGGGATGCCGACCAGCATCACGGTGAGCACCGGGAACTTGATGAGCCGCCGAACGTTGCGGCGGACCATGATCCGCGAATCCGACACCGAGTGTGCCAGGGTCGTCATGAGGCGGCTCCGGACGGATCCGGGTCGGTGGCACCGGGTTCGCCGATGTCGGCATCGGCGGCCGCGGAAGCGGGATTGCCGGTGAGCGCGAGGAACACATCGTCGAGGGTCGGGGCATGGACACCGACGTCGGTGACCGTGATGCCGGCGGCCTCCAGCTGGTTCAAGGTGGTCCGGACAGTGGTGACGGTGTCGTCGGTCGCGATGTCGAGGCGTCGTGCTTCGGGAACCGGACGCGCATCCGGCAGAAGCGAGGCCGCCTTGTCGAAGGAGTCGCGGTCGGCGAAGGTCAGGCGCACCTCGGAGTCGTGCACCCGGCTCTTCAATTCGGCGGCGGTGCCCTCGGCCACGATGTGGCCGTGGTCCAGGACGGCGATGCGGTCGGCGAGCTGGTCGGCCTCCTCGAGGTACTGCGTGGTGAGGAAGATCGTGACGCCTTCGGCGGCGAGCCGGGAGATGGTCTCCCACAGCATCCGTCGACTCCTGGGGTCGAGACCCGTGGTCGGTTCGTCGAGGAAGGTCACTCGCGGAATGGACACCAGGGTCATGGCGAGATCGAGGCGCCGACGCATGCCGCCGGAGTAGGTCGACACCGCGCGGTCGGCGGCCGCGACCAGATCGAACTGCTCGATCAACTCCTGGGCGCGGGCCTGTCCGTTGCGTCTGCCCAGCCGTCGTAGGTCGGCCATGAGCACCAGATTGTCCCGCCCGCTGAACAACTCGTCGACCGCGACCGACTGGCCGGTGACACCGATCATCGCGCGCACCGCACGCGTCTGCGCGACCGTGTCGTATCCGCCGATCGTCACCGTCCCCGAGTCGGCGGGGAACAGGGTCGACGCGATGCCGACGGTCGTGGTCTTGCCGGAACCGTTCGGCCCCAGCAGGGCGGTCACGCTGCCGGCGGGTATCTCGAGATCGATGCCGTCGAGAACGCGATGTCCGCCATAGCTTTTCGTCAACCCGCGGATCTCGATGTCGGCGCCGGTGGTCAACCGATCGGGTCCGTCCGGCGGGCCGGTGCGCTCATCGGTCCTGCGCGTCGAGCCGGGCCGCGACCTCGGCGGGGAATCCGCCGGTGGCCACCGGACCCCACCTCGTCGGCGTGATGCGGATCAGCGACTTGCCCTGTGTTCGCATCGCTGCTCGGTACTCGTCCCAATCGGGGTGCTCACCGGAGATGCTGCGGAAGTAGTCGACGAGCGCGTCCTCGGCCTCGGGCATGTCGAGGACCTCGGCATCACCGTCGACCTGGACCCAGGCGCCGTTGAAGTCGTCGGAGAGCACCACGACACTGGCCACCGGCGTGTGCCGGAGGTTCGCCGCCTTCGCCCGGCCGGGATAGGTCGAGATGACGATGCGGCCCTGCTCGTCGACCCCACCGGTGACCGGCGACATCTGCGGGCTGCCGTTGGAACGGACGGTATTGAGGATCATGTGGTGGCGCGGCCGGATGAACTCCAGCAGTTCGGCACGGTCGACACCATCGGCTTTCGCGACTGTTCTGGCCATGCGCCGACCTTACGCCGGGACCGGGGTCTCAGGGCAGCGCGGCGATGAGGCCGGCCTGGACGGCGCTGACGGGGGTCGTCGACTTGCCGTCGACCGTCATCGCGTCGTCGGTGTTGATCACGATGATGATCGTCGTGTCCGAATCGTAGTTGTGGAACAACGAGGTGTTGTAGCCGGGGAAGTCACCGTCGTGACCCCACCATCCGTCGCGGTTGCCGATACCGATGCCGTATCCGGAGGTGGCGGTGTTCGGCGGCGGCGAGGTGAGAATCGAATCCCGGCGCAGTTGCTGGGTCGCCGGATTCAGGACGCCCTGCCCGGTGAACAGGGCCTCACCCCAGGTCTGGAGGTCGTCGACGGTCGAGATGACGGCACCGGCGGTGGACGCGAAGGACGGATTCCAGCGCGTCGAGTCGACCGTCTGCCCGTCGGGCTGACCCTGATCGGTGAGGCCGTCGAGATGTGGATCGGGGATCTCGACCGACCCGCCGGGCCACGAGGACTCGTCCATGCCCAAGGGGGTGAAGATCCGGTCGGCGAACACCTCGCCGATGGGTTTCGCCAGCACCTTCTCGATGACCAGGCCCAGCAGGACGTAATTCGTGTTGGAGTACTCCCAGCCCTGCCCCGGCGGAAAGCTCGGTGGCAGCGCCTTCGCGGTGTCCACCAGTTCGGTGGGCGTCCAGACGGATTCGGGGTCGGCGAAGAACTTCCGGTCGAAGGACTCGGACGCGGTGTACGACGGGATGCCGCTGGTCATGTCGGCGACCTGGCGCAGCGTCGCGCTGCCGTTGGGGGCGTCCGGGACGAACCTGTCGATGCGGTCGTCGAGCGAGACGCGGCCCTCTTGGACAAGCTGCAGCAGCAGGGTGGCGGTCATCGTCTTGGTGAGCGAGCCGATGCGGGTGTGATCGGCCGTCTGGATGGGATCGTCCCCGCCGGCCGCCCGGACCCCGGATGTCCCCGTCCAGGTTCCGGCCGGTGAGATGACCCGGGCGATGACGCCGGGGAGATTCCCGGCGGCCCGGGTGTCGTCGATCGCCTTCTGGAACGCCGCCGCGGTGTCGGCCGGCACCGAGGTCGTCTGACCCGAGCCGGGCGCTGCACTCGACGATCCCGCGCCGGATGCGGTCTCCGAGGGTGAGCATGCGACGAGGCCGAGTACGGCCGCGGCGCCGATCGTCGCCATGCGGAGGAGGGCCGTAGCGCGCACGGGGTTTCGGCTCATGTGGTCACTCTAACGGCAGGTCTGCGCACCGAGGCGAATTGGCGCAAATGGGACAACGTCCGGGGCGGGTGTGTCAGATGCGGTGCGCCAGCGCCGGCGAGACCGGGTAGATGTCGACGGCCGTGGCGAGCTTCGCGGCGACGGCCCGCTCCCGCGCCACCGGGTCGAAACCCCGCCCGTGCGGCCGCTCCGGGACGGACGTACCGGAATCCACCACGGTCCAGTCCGAGCCGGCCTCGACCAGTGATCGATGTTTGGTGGTGTAGTAACCCGGCATCGCCACCACCGCGATCCCGGGGTCGCCGGCGGCCGCGGCCATCAGGTGCGGGTGGAACCGGGTGCTGATCCAGGTGCTGCGGTGTCCGGCGGGCAGCCCGTCGTTCCAGACGTCGCGGAAGGTGAGCACGGTGGCGCCGGCCAGTCGTGTGCCGAGCCGGTAGGGAACCTCGTTGTCGTGCCCCGGGATTCCCTCGACGACGGTAACCGCCGAACCGGGTACGTCCCAGGCGTCGAGCGTCGCCCGCACGAAGTCGGCCAGGGCTTCGACGCCGGTCGCCCGCGGTCCGGTGAACCGCTCGGTGAGATCGGACTGCAAGCACAGGACGACGCCGTTCTCGGCCGGTGCATCCATCTCGCGATACAGCGGAGGTCGCGGTCGGTGCAAGGCCAGCCACGCGTCGTCGCCGGAATGCCGTGCGCCGACGACGCCGTCGAGCACGTCGAACGACGCGGTGTCGCGCACGTCCACGACGTCGAATGCGGCGAACGCCTCGGTCAACGCCGCCGACGCGGGGCCCTGCAGCGCGGGAACGAGTCCCTGACCAGTCGCGGCGAGGCGCGCCCCGGAGCGCCGGGCCACCGCAGCAGCTGCGACGAACAACGAGACATGGTGTGGCCACMCGGTATTGAGGTAGCCGCCGCCCAGGAGGTGGATGGTGGTCGCCGACTCCAGGAGGTCGATCCCGGCGGTCAGTCGCGGCGCCAGACCGGAGTCGAGGGCGGCGGCGGCGACCCACTCCCAGGGCGCCGGTTGTTCGGCCTCCGCGGCGTAAGTGGTCAATTGCCACAGGGTGTCGACGACGAGCATGTTCGGGTGGGCATCGCGCAGCAGCGTCGTGGCCGTGCCCGGGCTGTGGCAGTCCAGCACGATCGTGGCATTCGGACGCACCCGGGTCAGGTGCCGCAACCAGGTTCTCGCGATCAGTTCGTCGCCGTAGTTCGGGTGGCCGGCCGGCGCCACCAGGTAGATCACCTCGCCGGCACCCATCGCGCGGCCGAGGCGCGACTCGGCGGAGCGCTGCCGGACCGAGGTGCCGATGCGGTCGGCGAGCACGCCCGCGGCCCGGAACAGGGGGCGGTTGGGTGCCGGTCTGCTGGTCACGATCCCCAAGGTTACGGCGTGCGCGGCCGGTGGCCCCGGCCGGACAGAGATCGAACGACACGGCCGCGCGCCGGTGCGAGGTGCCGCCGCTACCCGAAGGTGCCCTCGAGATGACGCAGCGCGGCCTTGCCGTCGGTGGTCGGCCCGCGGTACCCGACATACCCGTCGGGCCGGATGACGAACACCGTCGAACCGTCGGGGCGGTAGCCATCGGCGAAGCGGCCGTCGGTGTCCCGGAGCAGCGGTAGTTCGGTGCTGCCGACCTGCGCGGTCGGCGCGGCGATCACATGGATGTCGATGTGGCCGTGCGCTTTCGCCGACATCTCGTCGGCGAGTGATTCGAGTACCGCGACCTCGTCGGCGCCGGCGGTGGGGTCGGCGTACAGGACGAGCGAATGGTCGACGCCGCCGATCACGTCGAACAGTCGCAGCGGGAAATTGACGGAATCGCGGCTGAGGCCGGCGGCATCCGGTGCGCGTTCACCGGCACGCGGCGCGGCCGGAGCCGTGGGTACCGCCGACCCGGCGACGAGCGGACTGTCGGCGTAGGAGATCAGCAATTGGCCCTCGCGCCGCATGATGAAGTCCAAGTCGTTGGAATCGGTGTCGATGCCTTCGCGGGCGTCCCGGACCGTGCGTCCCACGACCTCCTCGCCGACGGGCCGACGTTCGAGGTCGTAGCTGTCGAGCAGCCCGTCGGAGCCGACACCCGCGACGGCGAGGGCGAGCTTCCAGGCGAGGTTGTGTGCATCCTGCACGCCGGTGTTCATCCCCTGCGCACCCGTGGGCGGGTGGATGTGGGCGGCGTCGCCGGCGACGAACACGCGTCCACGACCGTAGGAATCGACGATGCGGTGACTGATCCGGAACACCGAGGACCAGCGCAGGTTCGACACCGTCGCGGGTTCCGGTGCGAGGCGGTCGACCACGGCCTGGATGTGGGACAGTTCCGGCGCCCGGGTTCCCTCGAAACCGTGCGCCACACCGTCTCCGCCGGTGGTCGGTGCGACCGCGAGTTCGTCGGGGACGAGCATCGACATCCGGTAGCGGCCGCGGCCGGGAAGGGGGATGCACACCAGCTGGTCGTCGGTCGTGCCGTCTGAGGTCTGGTGCATCGAGCGGATCGCGTACCCCTGGGGCATCGACCAGTCCGCCACGACGTCGCCGAGCATGTACTGCTCGGTGAAGGCGGCCCCTTCGAAGGACAGTCCGAGTCCCTTGCGCACCACGCTGTGGGCGCCGTCCGCGCCGAGCAGATAGCCCGCACGGACGGTGGTGTCCCCGCGCGGACCCGTCAGGGTCACGGTCACCCCGTCCGCGTCCTGGTCGAACGCGGACACGGCGGTGCCCCGGTCGATCTCGGTACCCAGATCGGTCAGGCGCTCACGGAGGATGCGCTCGGTCGCGTACTGGGGGAGCAGGTGGAATCGGTAGGGCACGTCGGGTGGCGTCGACAGATCGACCCGCGAGACCTGACTTCCGTTGACGTAGACGAGTTGTCCGCGCATCTCGAGCCCGGCGTCGAGCACCTGTCCCACGACGCCCATGCTCTCGAAGACCTCGAGCGTCCGCGGTTGGATTCCGACCGCCTTGGCGTACTGCGGGGGTTCGAGGAGCGGATCGACGATCCGCGCGCGAACTCCGCGCCTGCGCAGCTCGATGGCGGCGGTCAAGCCGATGGGGCCCGCGCCGGCGATCAGGACATCGACTTCGGTCATGGAATCCTCCCGTTGTCGGCAGTCGCCGACGCTCTGAGGATTATCGGGCGGGTGGCATCCCACCGCCACCAGAACGGAAAAATAGGACGTCAAACGGACGGTCGACTCCGGCCCGGTCACCTCGGGATGGCGGCGGGGCCGATCGTCCGGGCGCCCAGTTGCGCGACTCTGGCCCGCAATTCACGGTCGGCGGTGACGACGATGCGCTCGCGACGAGGATCCGAATCCGCGACGACGCCGACGATCGTGTCGTCCCCCGAACCCGGCGCGTCGACGATCCGGACCTGTTCGCTCGCCACGACACCGCGGGCCCGGCCCTCGACGACCAGCACCACCTCGAGTGGCCCCGGCAGTCCTTCGAGTCCGCCGACGGCGACGGAGTCGAGACGCGTCCGCAACCGTTCGGTGGCTCCGCGGCGATCGCGCCACCACCCGTCGGGCACCGAACCCACGACGTTGGCGGCGTCCACGACGAGCAGGGGCCGGTCGTTTGGGGTGCGATCGTGCCGGGGTCCGGACGGTTCAAGCATGCCGACCATCAGTCCACATCCGGCCACCCGGGGCAAGTGCGCTGTCCGATCGGCCGATCACAGGTCGCCGTGACAGAAGCGATTCGCCGGGTCGAGGCCGGCCTTGATCTCGTCGAGCCGGCGACGGTTGTCCGCGCTGAACGCATCCGCGGCCCGGGCGACGCGTTCGGAGCCGGAGGTGAAGTTGAGGTAGGCGGCGCCGGTCACGTAGGGCTCGAGCTGGGCGCGGGTCACCCGCAACGTCGACTCGACGGCCAATGCGACGTGCGGATCGGGCACCGCCGCAACGAGTTCGAGAAGGAACCGGCCCTGTCGCCCCCGATCGTTGGGCGCGTTGTCCGCGCTGCGAGCGATCGCTCCACCGGCGTGGCGGATCTCGCCGCACACGATGAGCGGCGCCGACGCCGGGGCCGGCCGGACCCGCGCGGCGACGATGTCGACGGCCACGTCGGGGAGATCGTCGAACCATTCGGTGGTGACCATCACCGGCATCGGCTCGGTCGGGTCCATGCTGACGGCGTCGATCGCCGCGAACGGCAGCGCACCCCACATGTCGACGACCGGCGTCCGCCACTCGCGCCATTCGTCGACGACCGCGCGACCGGCGTCGAGATCCCCGGACCAGCAGCCGCGCACGACGGCGAAGCTCCGGCCGCGGAGCGGCGCCGGGACGTCGTCCGTGGGCGGGAGGTTGAGAATCGCGACGGCCGACGTCAGTTCCTCGGACTGGGCGGGCGCCCAGTCGCGGAACCGGCGGATGATCTCCTCGGCGTCGGCGGCCGGATAGAAGAGATTGCCGGCGTACACGGTCGACACCTCGACGAGCGCGATCTCCATGGACGTCACGACACCGAGACCGCCGGCGCCGGCGCCGCGCAACGCCCAGAAGAGGTGCGGGAAACTGGTATCGGTGACCCGGATCGGTGTCCCGTCCGGAGTCACCAGGTCGAACGAGAGCACGCGGTCCGACGAGAGGCCGTGGCGTCGACCGAGCCAGCCGAAACCGCCCCCGAGCGTGTAACCGACCGCCCCGACCTCGCCGGCCGAGCCCATCAGTGGCGCGAGACCGTACGGCGCCGCCGCGTCGACGACCGTTCGCCATGGGGCGCCGGCGCCGACCCGGGCGGTCCGGGTGACGGGGTCGACGCTCACCGACGAGAGCCGGGAGGTGTTGATCAGCAGTCCGCCGTCGGCCGGTCTCCCCGTGCCGTGACCGGTCGCCTGGACGGCGACGCGTAGATCTTCCTCGACGGCGAAGCGGACCGCCTCGACCACGTCGAAATGATTGTCGGGCACGGCGATCACGGCCGGGCGGTGCACGTCGAGCCGGTTGAAGCCGGATCGCGCGTCGAGGTAGCCGGCATCGCCGGGGCCGAAGACGTCGCCGGCGATCCGGTCGCGTAGTTGCGCGAGGACCGAGGTACGGGTCCGGACGGTGAGGCGCTCGGTGTGCTCGGGCAGGGAGGAGGCGGGTGTTGCGGGCATCGGCAGGTCCTCGGTCGCGGCCGGAACGATCCGGCGGAATTCGTCGGGCTCCGGACGACGCCGGAGTCCTGACCAGGGTCGCCGACGGCGCTTGAAGGCGACTTGAGGCGGACTTGGCGACTCAGGTCGGGGACGTCAGACCCCAGGTCGTGGCCAGCGAATCGATCCGTCGGATCAACCCGGCCGCCTCCTGCGCGCGGGCGGTGTCGCGCGCGGTCGCCAGCGTGGCGCCGACCACGGACGCCGGACGCCCGTTGGCGTACTCGTAACGTGCGCGGACGAGGAGGCGGTGGGCGTCGGCATAACGTTCACCGGTGCGGTCGGCGAAGTCGTCGGCCCGGTCGAGCAGTGTGGCGGCGTCGGTGAGCTTGCCGGCGACGACGAGGACCTCGGCGTGCAGACCCAGCCAGTAGCCCTCACCTGTCCGCGGGTGATCCTCCATGCCGACCTCGTCGGCACCCAGTCGCTCGATGTGCTCCAGGGCGTCGTCGAGGTCGCCGGTGAGGGCGCGCGCCCACCAGTACATGCGTTCTCCGCCGCGACGGAGGTAGGCGAGGGGCCCGAYGCCGTCGGACGTGATGGCCGGGCCCGCGTCCAGAACCCACCTCGTGTCGCCGAGCATCGACGCCGCGCCGACGGCGAAGATGGCCATGGCGAGCCGGGACCGTGGATCGGGATGGGCATCGGCCATCGCGGCGAAGAGGTCCCGGCCGGCGCCGACACCGCGATGCACGGTCACCGCCCAGGCGCGGAAACCGCGGGCCATCGCGAGCTGATCGTCACGGAGACCGTCGACGACGACGTCGATCGGCGCATAGTCCTCCAAGATGCGATGCGCCGCACCGAAATTGCCGCGCGTGAACTCGTCGATGCCGGCGGCGTGCATGCCCAGATGGGTGACGACCGGGTCGTCGGATCTCTCGGCGCGCCGACGCAGATCCTCCGCGAGACGGTGGCCGGTGTGTGCATCCGCGATCTGGATGTGGGCCGCGCAGCGGGCGTAGTCGAGGGTGGCGAGGAGCCGGGCGTCGCCGAGGGCGGAAGCGAGTATCCGGGCGCGGTCCTGCAGCTCGGGATCGGCGGCGAAGTACCCGTGCGCCGCGACGTCTCCGGCCAGTTGGGTGGTGATCGCGACGAGCTCCGCCTGCTGGTCGCCCGTCGCGCGGGCGAGCGTCGCCGCATCCCCGAGATGCCGGCGCGCCCCGTCGAAATCGTAGGTGCGCAGGGCGATGTTCCCCGCCGCGAGGAGGGCGGTCGTGGTGCGCTCACGGTCGGCCAGCGGCCCGGCGGACCACAGATGCCGCGCGACTCTCGCCACGGCATGCGGCGAGGAGTTGCCGGCGAGGGCGTCGGCGATCGCGAGATGCAGTCGCCGTGCGCGCATGGCGGCGATGCCGTCCGCGATCGCCTCCCGGATGATGTCGTGACTGAAGCCGAATCCGAACGGATCCTCCGGTCCGAGATCGATGACACCCGCCTCGCCCGCGGGTTCGAGGAGGTCGAGCGCCTCGTCCACCGGGCGCTTCGCGGCGGTCGCCAGCAGGACCAGGTCCACGCGGGTCCCGATGAGGGACGCGAGTTCGAGTAGTTCGGTCGTCGCCGCGGACATGCCGACCAGTCGCTGGCGCACCACATCACGGATGCCGGACGGGACGGCGCTGCCCGCGATGGACCCCCGGTCGGCCAGGATGCGGGCGAGTTCGCGCACGAAGAAGGCGTTGCCTCCGGTGCGTCGCTGGATCGACGACACGGTGGCGACCTCCGGCCACTGCCGGGTCTCGCGCCGGATGAGCTCGGAGATGTCGTCGCCGCCGAGCGGGCCGACGTGGAGGCGGCGATGCTCCGGCAACCGGGCCAGCGTCGCCAGGGTGGTGGCGACGACGGGCCGGTTCGACGGCGAACGCAACGAGGCGAAGAACGTGACCCCCGCGGTGCGTCGTGCGGCCATGTGCGCGAACAACTCCAGCGACGCACCGTCGGCCCACTGCAGATCGTCGAGCACGATGATCAGCTTCGACGTCGCGGCCACCCCCTCGAGGAGATCGGCGGCCTGGTCGTAGAACTGGAATCGAGCGGCCGCGTCCGGCATCTGCCGGGGCGGCGGGATCACGTTGACGCCCTCGGTCACCATCCGGCCGAGTGAACTGTCGAGGAGTCGTTCCCGATCGGCGGGATCGAGCCGGGGGAGGACCGCACCGAGGATCTGCACCCACGGCCACATCGAGGGTGCGGCCGGGTCGTCGACGCAGCGCCCCCACAGGACCCGGAGGTCGGCGGCGCCCGCGGCCCGACGGCCGGCTTCGTCGATGAGCGCCGTCTTGCCCGCGCCCGGTTCGCCCTCGACCACGACCACGCCGCCGTGTCCTGTCATCGAGGCGAGCACCGCCCGATGCAATGCGGCGAGTTCGTCGGTCCGGCCGACCACGGACGGGGCGTCGTCGAGGTCGGCGTCGTCGACCGGTTCGTCCGTCATCGACTGCGCCGACGTCCGCGGGCCCGGTGCCGGGACGTCCGGCGCAAGCGTCACCTTGCCCGCGGCGGTGGCGGCCGGGGCGTCGAGATGCGGAGCGTGGTCGAGGATGTCGCGTTCGAGGGTGCGGAGACGGGGTCCCGGGTCGACGCCGATCTCCTCGGCGAGGGTCCGGCGGGCGGTGGCGATCGCCCCGAGTGCGTCGGACYGACGGCCGAGTCGGTAGAGGGCGGTGGCGAACAGCACCCACAAGCCCTCGTCGAGCGGCGCGCGTTCGACCTCGGTCTCCAGTTCGGTGACGAGCAGGCGGTGGTCGCCGTCGGCCATGCGGGCCTCGAAGGACATCTCCCGCGCCGCCTGCAGCATGCGGTCGAGGTGATCGGCGGCCTCGTCCCGGAAGGCGAGGCCCTCGAACTCGGGGAGCAGGGGACGATAGTCGGCGAGCACCTGGTGCAGCAGCGGTGCGGCACCCGCCGCGTCGCCCTGTTGCATCAATGCACGAGCATCGCCGACCCGGGCGGTCAGCCGGCGCACGTCGACGTTGTCGGCGGCCGTCGGGAGGCTGTACCCCGTCCCGTGGGTGAGCAGGACCGTGGAGGGAGTCCGAGGCTTTCGATGCGGCTCGAGGACTTTGCGCAGGCCCGAGATGTAGGACTGGAGCGACACCTCTGCGCGCTCCGGAGGCGAATCGCCCCAGATGCCCTCGATCAGACTGTCGGCGCGCACCGGAACACCCTCGGCAAGGATCAGCTGGGCGAGTGTCGCCCGCTGCTTGCGCGTGCCGAGTTCGACGGGGTCGGAACCGATCTGAGCCCCGAGGCCGCCCAAGACCGTATAGGAGATTTCGAGCATCAGCGTGAGTGTAAGTGGTGATCGGGTCCTTCCGGGCGGCTAGCGGCGAACGTGCCGACGATCTGCCCGCGACCGCCCGGGGATGTCGGTGGCCGGGAGTAGCTTGGCAGGCATGAGTCTCGCACTGGGCATGATCACCGTCGACGCACTCGCGCCCGCGCCCCTGGCGACGTGGTGGGCCGAGCAGCTCGGCGGCCGCATCGTCGAGGACAACGACGGTTACTTCATCGTCGTCGCGGTCGGGGAGGGCGGGCCGCTGTTCGCGTTCCAGCAGGTCGAGGACCCCACGCCCGGCAAGAACCGCGTCCACCTCGACCTGACCACCGAAGATCTCGAGACGGAGGTGGATCGACTCGTGGCGGCGGGCGCGAGCCGGATCGCCGATCGTGAGATGCCCGGCTTCGTGTGGGTGACGCTCGCCGACCCCGACGGCAACCAGTTCTGCGTGTCGGCCCGACACGGTGCGGAGACGGCATCCTGACGCGTTCCCGCATCGCCCGGCCGGATACCCGGTGTGCCTGATGGGATTCACCCGGGCCGACCTGCTCGCCTACCGAGACCGCACCGTCGACGACCTCGTGGGCGAGGGCTGCAAGCTGCTGTTCGTCGGCATCAACCCCGGCCTGTGGACCGCGGCCACCGGTGCGCATTTCGCCCGGCCCGGCAATCGGTTCTACCCGGCGCTCGCCCGGGCCGGCATCGTCGACCACGTGATCGACGCATCGACGGGCATGTCCGACGCCGACCGGACGATGCTGCTCGACCGCGGCGTGGGGATCACCAACGTCGTGCCACGCGCCACCGCGACCGCCGCCGAACTGACCGTCGAGGAGTTCCGCGAGGGGGGACGCCGCCTGCGCGAACGGGTTCGTGAGATCCGCCCACGGGTTGTCGCGGTCGCCGGGATCACCGCGTATCGCAGCGCGTTCGGGCGCCGCGATGCCGTGCCGGGGCGGCAGGACGAGACGTGGGACGGGGCCGAACTCTGGGTGGTCCCCAACCCGAGCGGACTGAACGCGCACGAGACGGTCGAGTCCCTCGCGGCCGCCTACCGCCGGGCCGCGGCTGCCGCCGGGGTCGTCGACGACCTCAGAAGTCCTCCGAGCTGACGACCCGGCGTCGCACCGACAGCAACTCGACTTCGGGATGGGCTGCCGCAGAACGTTCGACGGCGTCGAGCACGTCGACGACATGGCCGCGGTCGGCGGCCACCGCACTGACCCCGATGACGGTTCGCCGATGGACGTCGAGGTGTCCGACCTCGGCAGCCGAGACCGTGTACCGCTTGCGCAGGTCGGCGACGATCGGTCGCACCACGGACCGCTTCTGTTTAAGCGAGTGCACGTCACCGAGCAGATAGTCGAACTCGCAGAACCCGATCCACATCAGTGGTCGGTGCGGATCAGCGTCGCCACGTGGTCGGGTACGTACTTGGACAGCGAGCGCGGCGGGCGGTGATAGTTGCCCGACTCGATCGGATGCTTGGGCAGGGACACGCGGGGGCGGGGGACCTCGGCGTACTCGATGGTCGACAGCAGATGCGAGATCATGTTCAGGCGAGCATGCTTCTTCACGTCGGATTCGACGACGTACCAGGGACTCAGCGCGGTGTCGGTGTGGACCATCATCTCGTCCTTGGCGCGCGAGTAGTCCTCCCACCGGTACACCGACTCGAGATCCATCGGGCTCAGCTTCCATTGCCGCACTGGGTCGTTCATGCGTGACCGGAACCGCTTGAGCTGTTCGTCGTCGGACACCGAGAACCAGTACTTGCGCAGCAGGATGCCGTCGTCGATGAGCATCTGCTCGAAGATCGGGGTCTGCCGCAGGAACCGCGAGTGCTCCTCGGGGGTGCAGAAACCCATGACCTTCTCCACGCCGGCGCGGTTGTACCAGGACCGGTCGAACAAGACGATCTCGCCGGGCGCGGGCAGATGCGCGACGTAACGCTGGTAATACCACTGTCCGCGTTCACGATCCGTCGGCGCCGGGAGCGCGGCGACCCGTGCGATCCGTGGGCTCAGATACTCGGTGATGCGCTTGATCGTTCCGCCCTTGCCGGCAGCGTCACGCCCCTCGAAGATGACCACGACGCGGGTGCCGCTGTCACGGACCCATTCCTGGAGCTTCACGAGTTCGGTCTGCAACCGGAACAACTCCGCCTCGTAGACCTTGTTCCCGATCTTGGCCTTTTTCGCCTTGTCCTTCTTCGACATGAGCAGAAACACTACGGGGTGGACACGGCCTCGCGCTCGGATTGGAGTTCGGCGACCGACGCGTCGATCCGCGCCCGCGAGAACTCGTTGATGTCGAGACCCTCGACGATCTGCCACCGGCCGTCGACCGAGCGCACCGGAAACGAGCACACGAGTCCCTCGGGGACTCCATAGGCTCCCGGGGACGGCAGCGCCACCGACGTCCAGTCGTCGGGCGGTGTCCCGAGCACCCAGTCGTGGACATGGTCGATGGTGGCGTTCGCCGCCGAGGCCGCCGACGACGATCCGCGAGCCTCGATGATCGCGGTGCCACGGCGGGCGACGGTCGGGATGAAGTCGTCGACGAGCCAGTCACGGTCGGCGGCGATGTCCGCGCCGCTTCGGTTGCCGACCCGGGCGTGGAAGATGTCGGGGTACTGCGTGGCGGAGTGGTTGCCCCACACCGTGACCCGGCTGATCTCGGCGACGCTCGCGCCGGTGCGTCGGGCCAACTGGGCGATGGCGCGATTGTGGTCGAGGCGGGTCAGGGCGGTGAACCGGTCGGCCGGGACCTCGGGCGCGTTGGCGGCGGCGACCGCGGCGTTGGTGTTGGCGGGGTTGCCGACGACGATCACCCGGATGTCATCGGCGGCAACGTCGTTGATGACCGAGCCCTGGGCGGCGAAGATGTCGGAGTTGGCGGCCAGCAGGTCGGCGCGCTCCATGCCCTTGGTGCGCGGACGGGCCCCGATGAGCAGACCGAAACTCGCCCCGTCGAACGCCTTGCGCGGATCGTCGAGGACGTCGACGGACTTCAGGAGGGGGAACGCGCCGTCGTCGAGTTCCATCGCGGTGCCGACTGCGCCGGAGATCGCCTGCGGGAGTTCGAGGAGTCGGAGAGCAACCGGTTGGTCGTGACCGAGCATCGCGCCGGCGGCGATGCGGAAGACGCTGGCGTATCCGATGCTGCCGGCGGCACCCGTCACGGTCACCGTCACCGGTATCCGCCGGTTCATGCCGGCTTCTCGGTCAACAGGACCTGCGCCGCGGGGCCGACGAGGACGAGCGCGTGGCCCACCGAATACCAGGTCAGCGGTTCCTTGGTGAACGTGGTCACCCAGGCGTCGGCGCCGGCGTGCGGACCGGGGCAGGCCATCATCGTCGAGGCGAGGGAGCCGAGACGCAACAGTGAGTCGTCGACGCGGAGATCCCCGATGTGCCGGTTGCAACCGGCCGACAGCGCGATCCGATTGGCGGCCGGGAAACTGACCTCCAGCGGTCCACCGCCGGGGATCTGTTCACCGGTCACCGCGGTCGAGGTGTAGGTCTTGCCGACGAAGGCGGGAGCCGGTGGCGCGGCGGCAGCGGACCCGACGCCGACGATCGTCGTGCCGAGCGCCACGATCAGTGCGCTGAGCAGCAGGGTCATGCGTAAGCTGATGCGGTGTTCGCCGGAACTCACGTGCACAACGGTAGCCGACCGGACAGGGGATGGATATGACGAATGTGGGGGATCCATGGTCCCGGTGACGTGTCGGACCGAGTACCTGACCGGTCGTCACCATCGTTCGGCCACCGCCGCCTGGGTCCTCATGGTCGCCGGGATGGTCGCACTCGTCGCGCTCAACATCGCCGGGGTCGACGGTCTCATCACGTCGGCGGTGGTCGGTGGCGCGATCGCGGCGTCGTTGCTCGGGGCGGCCTTCGGCCGGCTCGGTGAACGAGGCGCGGTCCTGCTGACTGTCGACGACGACACGGTCTACTTCGGGAACGAGGACCGCACACTCGTCAGCTACCCGCTCGACTCGCTCGTCACGGTGGCCGTGGGTGGGCCGGCGGACGCGACTTCGGACATGGCCGGCGACCGTGCCCGGCACCTGACGGTGATCGGTCAGAAGTACCTCAAACTCACCTTCGCGACCCGGGACGGAAAACCGGTGCCGGCCGATCGGAGTCCGGGCGAGACCCGAGACGATCCCGATGCCGCGTCGGAGACGGACTTCTGGCGGGTCGCCGTCGTCGAGGGGGATCCGGCGGTCGCGGAGATCCTGGCCCGACTCCGCCGGCACGCGCCCGAACGCATCGCCACGAAGAAGGAGGGCGCCCCGACGCCGGCCGGGTCGCGGGCGGCAGCGGCGAGCGCCCCGCCGGACGAAACGGTCGACCTGACCCGACCCGCATCCGGCGGGCCCCGGATCGCCGACGCGGGTTCTGACGAAGCGGCGCAACGGTTGTGGGAGGAAGCGGCGCGTCGCCACGACGAGGTCCTCGGCGCCTACGGAACCTACGAACTCGATCCCGCCATGCTGCTGAGGTATCCGGCCGTGACCGACGTGACGGTCGAACAGACGCAGACCTTCCATCTCGCGCTCGACGAGGCGATGGCTCTGCGGACCGACGACTACCCGGACAACCGCTCGCGCGCCGACGCCTACCAGCAGTCCGTCGCCAGACTGCGGCGGGCCTGGATCGCCTGCGAGAAGAACGGCCGGCGGGTGGGCGCAAGCTACCTGGAGCAGACCGATCAGGACGACCTCGATCGCGCGCTCAAGCTCTACAACCACGCCGCCGCCAGCAGCACGCCGGCCGAGCAGGCGACGTACTACGGCCGCGTCCGCGACATCGTCACCACGATGACCGATCGCGGGGTGCTGCATCCGCCCGAAGCGGCGGTGGCCGAACTGCAGGCCGTCACGCGGAGGGCGCTGGAAGCGGGGACGCCGAAGGTGTGACCGACTGGGCGCCGCGATCGTCAGGCGCCCAGTCGGATGAAGCGTCCGTCCAGTGTGTACAGACCCTCGGCGTCATCCGTGTGCGCGATGTCCATCCGGATGACGAACTGCCGAGCCTCGTCGATGTAGTTGCGTTCGACTTCGGCGGCCACGGCGTCCCGGTCGTACTCCGGGACAGACGCGCGTTCCATCAGGTCGGTGCGAACCCGATCGAACACCTCGGCGGAGATTCTGTCGAAGCGGAACCCGTCGGATCGATACCGGCCGGACGAGATGCTCGCGAGGGGGAAATGCCCTGGCGCCACGGAGACCTCGCCGCCGCGGTCGCCGATGCGGTATCTGACCAGGACCCCGCCCGAATTCTGGATCTCGCTCGCGCTGATCGGATGAACCCCGTCCGCGATTCCCTGGATGATCACTTCCTCGATGACGGGCGCGTTCAGCGGAACGCGCGCCGCGATCAGCAGGTCGCGCGCCAGTTGAAAGGATTTCTGGAAATCGGCCGGGTCGAAGAACTCGGCGACGGTGCCGTCGGGGCGCGCCTGGACCTCGAAGTCGCGCGTGATGTCGTCGCCGCCATCGATCTTCCCGGTGATCAGCACCGGCTCGCCGGGATCCGGGCGCTCGATCGTCACGGTCTCGACCTCGGCCTCGGGCGCGTACGTCCGCACCGAGGACTCCATCGGCCCGACAATCGAGCCCAGCACCTCCGCGTCGATGGTCGCGGCATCGAATTCGAGGTTGCGCTTGAAATCGGGCACCGTCGACTCGCTCGAATAGTCGTCGCTCACGTTGATGCTCGTGGAACGGCCGGTCGAGGGGTCGACGACGATCGCCTGATCCGAATCGGAGTCCAGGCTGTAGGTGAGACGCAGGATGCTCCGCAAGCCCTGCGCACCCTGGTATTCGACGATCGCGTCCATCATCCGGCGATGTCGGTCGGCGAGAGTCGGACCGTCGTCGTCGCCGTCCGGGCCATCGTCGGAATCAATCGCGGAATCGAACCCGGAGAGCGACGGCCCCTCGACGTGCCACCCGCCGGCGACACCGAACAGCAAGGCGCCGGCCACGAGCAGGGTGACCGCGGGATAGACGAGCGCCCAGCGGCCGGGCTGATCGTCGAATTCGGGGGTCTCCGGCTGGTCGCGGGGCGGGAGAGCATCCGGCGGCAGTGTCGTGAACGGGGTGTCGGTCAGCGACTGGAAATTCCCCTTGGTCATCGAGGTGATCCAGCGCGCCCGGTACGCGGTGTCGTTCGGTGGGTTGATCCTCGCGGTGACCATGGTCGGTTGCGAGTCGTCGGCGGTGAGGCTGCTGCGGGTGAGCGCCTCGACCTCCACCTGCGGGGCGTCCGGCGACGTGGCGCGCCGGAACTCCGGCAGTTCCGACACCCGGGAAGCGCGGGGACTGACCGCGATGCCGGCGAAGACCAGGGGGATCCCGAAGAACAGTGCGACCCACCAGTCGTTGAATGCACCGAGGCCGACCCCGACCGCGATGAGCGACCCGGCGATCGTCGCGCGCAGGAGACGGAGTCGAACCCTGGTCCGGCGAGTCCTGGTCATGGGCCGTCCTTAGTCCTCGAACCGAATCGGGTGGACTGATCATAATGTCGGCGTCCTCGGTCGACCAGCGGCCGCGTRCCGTTGTTGCTGACCTGACCGCCCGGAGGGGGTGGGTCGCGACGGAACCGGGAACGATCAGGAGAAATGTTTCGGTGGGAAAGCTGAGCAACAGCATGTGGCGCCTTCTGGGCGCCCAGTCGACTCGCAACCAGTCGAAGTCGTTGGGTGTGATCAAGGACGCCGAAGCCCACACCGACTGGGCCGCCGAACTCGCCGACGACGCGTTCGGCGCGGAGGCCGAGAAACTCGACATCGCCGAGAAGCCCGCGGACCGCGCGAAGTTCCTCGCCCTGGTCCGGGAAGCCGCCGACCGCACCATCGACCTTCGGCCCTTCGATGTCCAGTTGCAGGGCGCCCTCCGACTCCTGGAGGGCGACATCGTCGAGATGGCCACCGGTGAGGGCAAGACGCTCGCCGGCGCCATCGCCGCGATCGGCCATGTGCTGCAGGGACATCAGGTCCACGTGATCTCGGTCAACGACTATCTGGCGACCCGCGACGCGGAGTGGATGAAGCCGCTGTTCGATGTCTTCGGCATCACCGTCCACGCGGTCTCGGAGAACTCGAGCCGCGAGGAACGGCGACGCGCCTACACCGGGGACGTCACCTACGGGTCGGTCAACGAGATCGGCTTCGACGTCCTCCGTGATCAGCTCGCCCTGTCCGAAGCGGACCTCGTCTCGCCGACACCCGACGTGGCCATCATCGACGAGGCGGATTCGGTGCTCGTCGACGAGGCGCTCGTGCCGCTGGTGCTCGCCGGTTCGACCGAGACCGAGGTACCGGACGCGGCGATCCACGACGTCGTGTCGCGGATGAAGAACAAGCACTACGAGGTCGACGCGGAGGGCCGCAACGTCACCCTGACCGACGAGGGTGCGGTGTTCGTCGAGGAAGAACTCGGCGGCATCGACCTCTACAGCGAGGAACACGTCGGCACGACGCTCGTACACGTCAGCATCGCCATGCACGCCCACTATCTCCTCGAGCGCGACATCCACTACATCGTCCGCGACGGCGGCGTGCACCTCATCAACGCCTCGCGCGGCCGCGTCGCGCAGCTCCAGCGCTGGCCCGACGGGGTCCAGGCCGCGGTCGAGCTCAAGGAAGGGCTGACCCAGACCGATTCGGGAGAGGTCATCGACACCATCACGGTGCAGGCCCTGATCGGCCGCTACCCGAAGGTCTGCGGCATGACCGGCACCGCGCTCGCCGCCGGCGAGCAGTTCCGCCAGTTCTACGAACTGCGCGTCTCGCAGATCCCGCCGAACACCCCCAACGTCCGGACCGACCTGCCCGACCGGGTCTACGACACCAAGGCCAACAAGGTCGAGGCGATCGTCGCCTACGTCAAGGAGATCCACGAGACCGGACAACCCGTCCTCATCGGTACCCACGACGTGGCCGAGTCCGAGGAACTCGCGTACTTCCTCGACAAGGCCGGGGTGTCGTCGGTCGTGCTCAACGCGAAGAACGACGCCGAAGAGGCGAAGATCATCGCCGAGGCCGGCGCCCGGGACGCCGTCACCGTGTCCACCCAGATGGCCGGACGGGGCACCGACATCCGCCTGGGCGGTTCGAAGGACGACGCGGACGCCCACGACGAGGTCATCGAACTCGGCGGGTTGTGCGTCGTCGGCACGGGCCGCCACGACACCGAACGTCTCGACAGTCAGCTGCGCGGACGCGCGGGGCGTCAGGGCGATCCCGGTACGTCGGTGTTCTTCTCCAGCCTCGAGGACCCGGTCGTCACCAAGAACCTCGCGTTCAAACGAGATCCCGTGTCGCCCAACGAAGACGGTTCGATGGGCAGCAAGGGTGTCGACCTCATCGAGCAGGCCCAGCGGATCGCCGAGGGCGTGATGCTCGAACTCCACGCGAACACCTGGCGTTACAACAAGCTGGTCAATCAGCAGCGGGACATCATCGTCGAACGTCGTATGCAGATCCTGACCACCGACGCCGCGCTCGAAGAGCTGGCGGATCTGGAACCGGACCGCTACGCGCAGTTGACCGGGAGCACGACGACGGTGGAGACCACCACCGATGAGGCCGACGCCGAGACGGCCGACGCCGAGAAGGCCGACACCGAGAATGCCGCGACCGATCACGAGGCCGCCCCCGCCGTCACGCCGGTGCCACGCGAAGTGCTGACACAGGCCGCGCGCGAGATCGTGCTCTACCACCTCGACCGCGCCTGGGCCGACCATCTCGCGTTCGTCTCCGACGTCCGCGCCAGCATCCACCTCCGGTCACTGGGCAAGGAGAGCCCGCTGGACGAGTTCCACCGGCTGATCCTCGCCGAGTTCGCCGATCTGCCCGGTACGGCCCTCGCGAAGGCGCGTGAGACGTTCCGGGAGGCCGACATCACCCCCGACGGCGTCGACCTCGGGTCGGCGGATCTGCACCGGTCGACGACCACCTGGACCTACATGGTCCACGACAACCTGTTCTCCTCGGGCGGAGCGAAAACCTTGCAGGGCATCATCGGGATCTTCCGGTGACCGAGCCGGAGGCGGCGACCACGCCGGCTCCGGACCGGATCGTCACGGTCCCGAACGCGTTGAGCGTGCTTCGGCTCGCACTCATCCCGGTGTTCGTGTGGCTGCTCCTCGTCGAGGAGGCGGACGGCTGGGCCTTCGCCGTCCTCATGTTCTCGGGCTTCTCCGATTGGGCCGACGGCAAGATCGCGCGGCTCCTCGACCAGTCGTCGAAGATCGGCGCGCTGCTCGACCCGGCCGCCGACCGGCTCTACATCGTGATCATCCCGATCGCGTTCGGTATCCGGGAGTTCCTGCCGTGGTGGCTGATCGGTGTGATCATCGCGCGCGACGTCCTGCTGTTCGCGTCCGCGCCGCTATTGCGTTCGCGGGGCGTGCTGGCGCTCCCGGTGCTCTACATCGGCAAGGCGGGGACCTTCGCGCTCATGAGCGCATTCCCGTGGCTTCTTGCCGGACAGCTCGATTCGATCGTGGGGACCATCGCGTACCCGATCGGCTGGGCTTTCATGATCTGGGGCGTCGGACTGTATCTGTGGTCCTTCGTCCTGTACTGGTATCAGACGATCCTGGTGATGCGGCTCATGCCGCCGCGTCACCCGGCAGGCGACTCGGCAGACAGTAGAGTCTGACGAGGACGAAAGGGGTTCGCGTGACCGACAGCAAAGTGCCAGAGACCTTGCGCTACACCGCGGAGCACGAGTGGATCGAGCGACTCGGGCCGACGACGGTGCGCGTCGGGATCACCGACTACGCCCAGGACGCCCTCGGCGACGTGGTGTTCGTCCAGCTACCCGAGAGCGGTGCGGAGGTGACCGTCGGCGAGTCGTTCGCCGAGGTCGAGTCGACGAAGAGTGTCTCGGACATCTTCGGGCCGCTCGCAGGCACGGTGTCGGCGGTGAACGACGCCCTCGACGCCTCGCCGGAACTGGTCAATTCGGACCCGTACGGCGAGGGGTGGCTGGTCGAGATCGAGGCGGCAGACGAGGCGACCCTCGACGAACACCTGGGTGAGGTACTCGACGCCGCGGGGTACCGCGCCGTCATCGAGGGGTGAGTTCTCCCGGCCGTGAACGGCCGGTGCCCCGATCGACCCGGCTGATCGCCTCCGGAACGATATGATCGTCGATGCCGGAGTCGACTCGCGCGCCGGTGGGATCGGCAGGACCGGTACGGTTACGGCAGTGGGAACGAGGCGCGACGTGACACCGATGCTCACGATCTCGCGCCGAGAACTACCCGGCCGCACAAGTCATGTAGATTCGACCGGCCATTGTGGCGAGAGCCGACGGGCACCGTCCCAGGCGATGCCGGCGGTTCCGAGAACGAGGTTGGCGACTGTGCGGTCGGCACTGACGACGACGAAGGAGAAGTGGTGAGCGAAAACGACAGGGACTTCGAGGCGCCGGTGGAGACCACATCGGTGTTCCGGGAGGAGTTCATCAATGAACTCGATGCCGGGACCAGCACCTCGAGTGAGCCGGCCGACACGGGGGTCGAACGACTCGCTCCCGGGACCGCGCTGCTTGTCGTGAAGCGAGGACCCAATGCGGGGTCGCGGTTCCTCCTCGATCAGCCGACGACCTCGGCCGGCCGGCACCCCGACAGCGACATCTTCCTCGACGACGTGACCGTCAGCCGTCGTCACGCCGAGTTCCGTCTCGGCGACAACGACTTTCAGGTCGTCGACGTGGGCAGCCTCAACGGTACGTACGTCAACCGCGAGCCGGTCGACACCGCGTCGCTGAGCAATGGCGACGAGGTTCAGATCGGCAAGTTCCGTCTGGTGTTCCTCAGCGGTCCCCGCGACGAAGCAGACGCCTGACACCCGTGACGGCGTCCACGGCCCCCCGCGGCGAAGGATCGATGTCGATCGGCACGGTCCTCGCCCAATTGCGTGATGACTTCCCGGACATCACGATCTCGAAGATCCGATTCTTGGAGTCGGAGGGTCTGGTGACCCCGGAGCGGGCTCCGTCGGGGTATCGGCGGTTCAGTCAGGCCGACTGCGAACGGCTGCGGTTCGTGCTGACCGCGCAGCGGGACCGGTATCTCCCGCTGAAGGTGATCAAGGAACAGCTCGACGCGATCGACAACGGCAACGGCGGCTTCGGTCCCGGCGGGACGCGCGTGCTGTCCGCGGCCCGCGGGACCGTGGCGCCGGCCACCGACTTCGGTGCGCGCGCCGGACGCGTCTCCCGGGAGTCGCTGATCGAACGCACCGGGGTGGATTCGGCGTTCGTCACCGAACTCCAGCGCAACGGCCTGTTGACCGCCGGGCCCGCCGGGTTCTTCGACGAGGACGCCGTACGGCTCGTCGAGGCGGCCGCGGCCCTGGCCAGTTACGGCCTGGAGACCCGTCATCTCCGGGCATTCAAGGTGTCCGCGGATCGCGAGGCGGGCCTCGTCGCCCAGATCGCCAACCCGATCGCCAAGGGCAAGGGCACCGGTGCGCGCGACCGTGCCGAGGAACTCGTGCGCGAGATCGCGGCCTTGTCGGTGACGCTGCACACGCAGTTGGTCAAGGCGGCCGTCAAGGGTGCGCTGGACTGAGATCGCGGTGCGCGCGTGCGGCCGCCGCACCGGACTGAACAGCGACGATCCGCCGAGGGCGCCCGCTGGGGGGATCCGCTGGGGTGCCGCGAGTCGGCCGCCGCTGTCCGCTCAGTCGGTGTAGCGTCGAGGTCACTGAATCGAGCGCCGTACAAGGCGTCTGGGAGGTGCGAGATGAGCGAGATGCGTGTGGTGGGCATCAGGGTCGAACCCCCGCAGAGTCAGCCGGTGTTGTTGCTGCGCGAGGTCGAGGGCGAACGCTACCTGCCGATCTGGATCGGGCAGAGTGAAGCTGCGTCGATTGCGCTGCGGCAGAAGGGGATCGAGCCTCCTCGTCCGCTGACCCACGATTTGATCGTGAACCTCATCAAGGAGTTCGGGCAGACCCTCGTCGAGGTCCGGATCGTCGACATGCAGGAGGGCACCTTCTACGCCGAGATGATCTTCACCGGCGATCTGCGGGTGTCGGCGCGGCCGTCGGATTCGATCGCGGTCGCGATGCGTGCCGAGGTGCCGATCATCGCCGACGAAGAGGTTCTCGCCGAGGCGGGGTTGCTGATCCCGGACGAGGATTCCGACGAGTCCGCCGAGGTGCAGCCCGAAGAGGTCAAAGAGGACGAGGTCGAGAAGTTCAAGGAGTTCCTCGACAACGTGTCCCCGGACGACTTCAAGGCAAGCGGCGCCTGACCGGTTCGTGGAATCCGTCGAGGAACGTGTTCGCCGACCGGAACCGAAACTCAGATCACGGAATCGACACCGCCCGATCACCATTTGTCTTGATCTCAAGTTGAGGTTGAGTGTCGTGGCGAGTCGCGTTGATCCACCGTCCTCCGCCGCATAGCGTCATCAGCGACATCGAGCACCGGACACGGGCCGATGAAGATGATCGGCCGACCGGAAACAGCCTGGACCGCGTACTGTGGACGTGGACGTCAGGCACCGTGGTGCGGCGTCCGATCCGAGCTTTGCGAGGGAGTCAGAAGTGGGCGATCGTCCGGTCGACAGCGAAACGACGTCGAGCGACCAGTCACCCGATCGTCCGGTGGGCGAGCGTCCCGACGCCGTCCCGACCCAGGGCAGTCTCGGCGACATCGCCCCGGGCCTCTTCCCGGACGACACGGTGCCCGACGAGCTCGTCGGCTACCGGGTGCCGAGCGCCTGCCAGATCGCCGGGATCACCTACCGCCAGCTCGACTACTGGGCCCGCACCTCGCTGGTCGTCCCGTCGATCCGTGGAGCGGCGGGTTCCGGAAGCCAGCGCCTGTACTCATTCAAGGACATCCTCGTCCTCAAGATCGTCAAGCGTCTGCTCGACACCGGGATCTCCCTGCAGAACATCCGCGTCGCCGTCGATCACCTCCGTCAGCGCGGGGTCGAGGACCTCGCGAAGATCACCCTGTTCTCGGACGGTACGACCGTGTACGAGTGCACCTCGGCCGAAGAGGTCGTCGACCTCCTGCAAGGTGGGCAGGGCGTGTTCGGCATCGCCGTCAGCGGCGCGATGCGCGAACTCACCGGCACCATCGCCGACTTCCCCGGCGAGCGGGCCGACGGCGGTGTCAGTGAGACCGCACCCGAGGACGAACTGGCCGCGCGGCGCAAGAACCGCGCCCGTCGCACCGGATAGTCGAGACTCCGCGTAGACTGGCCCCGCGTCGCTACGCTGCGGGAGAGCGCCGTCGGATGCTCATCGCCGGCGGCCGCCGAAGGAGCAACACCTCTCCGTCAAACTCTCAGGCACCCAGGACCGCGGTGGTGACGACGTCTCTGGAAAGTGACGATCCGTCGTCCGCCCACGGTGAAAGGCGATCGCGCAGAGTTGCGCGGCGCCGAATCTCTCAGGCGTCACATCGGCTGTGGCCGAAGACATGACAGAGGGGGAGGGTCAGCAGCCGGTCCGTGTACCGGCGCCTGCGAGAGGTTGCCCGCCACCGTGTCCACCACTGAAGCGACCCCGTCCGACGCCCCAAAAGGATCCAGCCCAGAAGGATCCGGCCCAGAAGGTTCCAGCCCGGATCCCACACCGGCCGCTCCCCAGCTGTCGGCCGCCTTCGTCGACCGTCATGTCGGTCCGGACGCCGACGAGACCCGCCGGATGCTCGAGGCGATCGGCGCGGCTTCCCTCGATGATCTGGCGCACCGTGTCATACCCGCCGTCATCGCCGACGAACTCGATTCCGACGTCCTGGGGGCGCTGCCCGCACCGCTGAGCGAGAGTGCGGTCCTCGCACAACTCGGTGACCTCGCAGCCCGTAACACCGTGGCCCGGTCGATGATCGGGCTCGGCTACTACGGAACCCACACGCCCGGCGTCATCCTACGCAACGTGCTGGAGAACCCCGCCTGGTACACCGCGTACACGCCGTATCAGCCGGAGATCAGCCAGGGACGTCTCGAGGCGCTGCTGAACTTCCAGACCATGGTCGCCGACCTCACCGGCATGGAGGTGGCCAATGCCTCCATGCTCGACGAGGCCACCGCGGCCGCCGAGGCGATGACGTTGATGCGTCGCGCGGGCAAGTCGAAGTCGAACCGCGTGATCGTCGACGCGGACCTGTTCCCGCAGACGCGTGCCGTCCTCGACACGCGCGCCGAGCCCCTGGGCATCGAGGTCGTCGAGGCGTCGTTGCACCCCGACCTTCCAGCATGCGGACTGCCGGACGGCGACTTCTTCGGTGTGATCCTCCAGGTGCCCGGCGCATCGGGTCGCATCGTCGACGCCACCGCGATCGTCGACGCCGCGCACGAGCGCGGCGCTCTTGTCGCGGCCGGTGCCGATCTCCTGGCGATGACACTGGTCACGCCGCCCGGCGAGCAAGGGGCCGACGTCTGCTTCGGCACGACGCAACGCTTCGGTGTGCCGATGGGCTTCGGCGGACCGCACGCGGGTTATCTCGCCGTCGGGTCGAAGCACGCCCGACAGCTTCCCGGGCGGCTCGTCGGCATCTCCAAGGATGCCGACGGCAACCTGGCCTACCGGCTCGCGCTGCAGACCCGCGAGCAGCACATCCGCCGGGAGAAGGCCACGAGCAACATCTGTACTGCACAGGTGCTGCTGGCGGTGATGGCCGCCATGTACGCCTCGTACCACGGGGCGGACGGCCTGCGTGCCATCGCACGACGCACCCACGACGCAGCGGCCCGGATCGCCGACTCGATCGCCGCGGGCGGGTTCTCGGTGGCACACGCGAACTTCTTCGACACCATCGAGGTGCACGCACCCGGTCAGGCCGACACGATCCTCGCCCGCGCCCGCCACGACGGGATCAACCTGCGACGCGTCGACGCCGACACCATCGGCATCGCCTGTGACGAGACGACGACCGACGCCGACATCGATGCCGTCCTGCGGGCCTTCGACGTCGCCGGCGTCACCCCGCGGGCACTCGCGCAGCCGATCGAGAATCGCACCAGCGAGTACCTGACCCACCCGGCGTTCAACCGGTATCGCACCGAGACCGCGATGCTGCGTTACCTGCGGGCCCTGTCGGACAAGGACATCGCGCTCGACCGCAGCATGATCCCGCTCGGGTCGTGCACGATGAAACTCAACGCCACCACCGAGATGGAACCCATCACGTGGCCCGGCTTCGCCCAGCTGCACCCCTTCGCCCCGGTCGACGACACCGCGGGCATCCGCGAGCTGATCACCACGCTCGAGGGCTGGCTCGTGGCGGTCACCGGTTACGACCGCGTCAGCCTCCAGCCCAACGCGGGTTCACAGGGGGAGTTCGCGGGACTGCTCGCGATCCGCGGATACCACCTCAGCCGCGGCGACGTCGACCGGGATGTCTGCCTCATCCCGTCGAGCGCCCACGGCACGAATGCCGCGTCGGCGGTGATGGCCGGGATGCGCGTCGTGGTGGTCGGGTGCCGCGAGAACGGCGACGTCGACCTCGACGATCTGCGCGCCAAGATCGCGGCGAACGAAGGCCGGGTCGCGGCGATCATGATCACGTACCCGTCGACGCACGGCGTCTTCGAGCACGACGTCCGCGACGTCTGCGGCGCCGTGCACGACGCCGGCGGGCAGGTCTACGTGGACGGCGCCAACCTCAACGCGCTCGTCGGCGTCGCACGGCCGGGTCATTTCGGCGGTGACGTCAGCCATCTCAACCTGCACAAGACGTTCTGCATCCCGCACGGCGGCGGCGGGCCCGGCGTCGGACCCGTCGCGGTCCGGGAGCATCTGGCCCCGTTCCTGCCCGGACACCCGCTCGCCGACGAGTTGCCCGGGTCGGCCACGATCGCCGCGGCCCCGTACGGCTCGGCGGCGATCCTGCCGATCACCTATGCCTACATCGCGATGATGGGCGCAGACGGTCTCCGGCGGGCGACGCTCACGGCGATCACCGCCGCCAACTATGTCGCCAAGCGGCTCGGTGAGCACTATCCGGTGCTCTACACCGGCGAGGACGGCTTCGTCGCCCACGAGTGCATCCTCGACCTCCGGGCCATCACCAAGGCCACCGGCGTCACCGTCGACGACGTGGCGAAACGACTCGCCGACTACGGTTTTCACGCACCGACCATGAGTTTCCCGGTGGCCGGCACGCTGATGGTCGAGCCCACCGAGAGCGAGAACCTCGACGAGATCGACGCGTTCTGCGATGCGATGATCGCCATCCGCGGCGAGATCGAACTCGTCGGACGAGGGGAGTGGCCCGCCGAGGACAATCCGCTCCGCGGCGCCCCGCACACGGCCGAGTCGCTCGTCGGCGAGTGGGACCACCCGTACTCGCGGGAAGTCGCCGTCTACCCGCAGGGACTGCCGTCCGCCGGCGGCCGGGCGAAGGTGTGGCCGGCCGTCCGGCGGATCGACGGGGTGTACGGCGACCGCAACCTGGTGTGCAGCTGCCCGCCGATCGAGGCCTACAGCAGCTGACTTCTTCATCGTCTTAAGCTCCTCACCTGTTCGTTGAGCAGGTGAGGAGCGCAGCGACGAACCTCTCTACCGCTCGTTGAGCAGGTGAGGAGCGTAGCGACGAGCCGTGTCGAAGCGACCCGTCCTCGCGAGCTCTAACCCCCCGCGCTTCCCGACGGCACCGAGGGCGGCGTGGAGCTCGCCGGAACGCTGGCCGGCCCGTAGACGAGCCGATTGATGGCGACGATCGCGCCGTTCTCGGGCGTCGGCATCGGATTCGGCGTGCGCGGGAACGTCACGGTCGGGGTCGGGGAGGGCATCGGGGCGTCGCCGCGGAAACCGAGCTCGGTGAGCAACTGCAACTGCTCGGGCTCCGAGGCGAACTGGATGAACTCGGCGACGGCATCGGCTGCCGATTCGGTGACCTCGGGACCCGACATCCGGATGACGGGGTAGTCGGCGATCGGCGTCGGACCCGACGGGATCAGCTCGGCCAGGCGTGCGCGGTCGTCGTCGCGGGTCATCTGGAACAGGCGTTGTTCGGTGATGGGCACGACGTGGATCTCCGCTCGGGCCGCGTCCGGTGCGTCGGCGATGGCTGTTGCCGCGCCCTGGGGTGTCCCGTCCGGGGAAAGCGGCGCGCCCTCCAGCATGGCGCGGACACTGGAACTGACCCGCGGCGACTCGGCGTCGGCGGTGGCCAGCGGTCCGGTGGTCCGGGTGACGCGCGTCGCGACCGCCTGGGCGGCCAGCGCGCTGGCGTCGGACTGTGCGCCGATCGGCATCGCCATGCGCAACGATCCCCAACCTTCGAGTCCGAAGTCGGCGAGGGAGTTGTCGCGGCGTTGCAGGGTGGGGATCTGGGACCAGTCGAGACGGCCGGCCAGGGAGCTGTTGAGCTCGGGGGACACCGCCAGCACGACCGGCGTCGAGACCAGTGATCGGGTGTTGCCCTCGATCGCATCGGGTTTCGCCGCCGCCAGATCTGCCGACCACACCGACGACTGCGGCACCCAGGCGGCCGGGTACGCGCCCATGGACTCGGTGTCCCACGACCCCGACAGACCGTCGAGGGTGATCTTCGCGTCGCCCGGCCGAACGTCGACGGTGACGCACTTGTCGCGTACGACGGGGTTCGTCTCGCCGAAGTTGCGGGCGACGGCGGCCAGCCCCGGCGCGATGTCGGGATCGGCGACGATCGGCACCGACTCACGACCCTCGACGCACTGCGCGGCTGCCTCCTCGGCCTGGCGATCGATCTGATCGCCGAGGTCCTGCCAGGTGACGACGACGGCCGCGACGAGCAGGATTGACAAGAGTGCGGCGACGACACCTCGGCTCACGCCGCGGCTTCGGATGCTCTCCCCGCCGCTACTCCGGTGATGTGCCAACGCCGATGCCCTCCCTGCTCAGTGCGTCCCTCGCCCGGTCGGCCGTGGCGAGCCGGTGCGCAGTGCAGGGTACGACGATACGCCGTGCCGATCCTCGGCGGTTCGGCACGGTCGTATCGCCTACGTGGAACCCGGTGCTCAGCCGGCCGGGTTGGCTGCCTTGTACTCGCGGCGGCGGCGGTGCAGGATCGGCTCGGTGTAGCCGCTCGGCTGCGTCGTGCCCTCGAGGATCAACTCCTTGGCCGCCTGGAAGGCGATGTTGGAGTCGAAGTCCGGCGCCAGCGGGCGGTAGGTCGGGTCACCGGCGTTCTGCCGGTCGACGACCGGGGCCATCCGCTCGAGCGAGGCCACCACGTCGGGCTCGCCGACGATGCCGTGGCGCAGCCAGTTCGCCAGCAGCTGGCTCGAGATCCGAAGCGTCGCACGGTCTTCCATGAGAGCGACGTCGTGGATGTCGGGGACCTTGGAGCAGCCGACACCCTGGTCGATCCATCGCACCACGTAGCCCAGGATGGACTGGCAGTTGTTGTCGAGCTCCTGCTGCTTCTCCTCGTCGGACCAGTCCGTCTTCGGCGCGAGCGGGATGGTGAGGACGTCCTCGACCCGGGCGGGATCACGCTTGGCGATCTCGTCCTGGCGCTCGAACACGTCGACGAGGTGGTAGTGCAGCGCGTGCAATGTCGCTGCCGTCGGCGAGGGGACCCACGCGGTCGTGGCGCCGGCCTTCGGATGTCCGATCTTCTGCTCGAGCATGTCGGCCATCAGGTCGGGCATGGCCCACATGCCCTTTCCGATCTGCGCCTTGTGCTGCAGGCCCGCGTGCAGACCGGTGTCGACGTTGAAGTTCTCGTACGCGCCGATCCAGGTCTGCTGCTTCATCTCGGCCTTGCGGACCATCGGCCCGGCCTCCATGGACGTGTGGATCTCGTCGCCGGTGCGGTCGAGGAAGCCAGTGTTGATGAAGACGACGCGTTCCTGTGCCGCCTTGATGCAGGCCTTCAGGTTCACCGTCGTGCGGCGCTCCTCGTCCATGATCCCGACCTTGAGCGTGTTCTCGGGCAGGCCGAGGACCTTCTCCACGCGGCCGAACAGTTCGACGGTGAAGGCGACCTCGTCGGGGCCGTGCATCTTGGGCTTCACGATGTAGACCGAACCGCTCCGCGAGTTCTGCAGGCCCTCAGTGCTGAGTCCGTGGATGCCGATCAGCGAGGTGATGAGCCCGTCGAGGATGCCCTCGGGGACCTCGTTGCCGTCGGCGTCGAGAATCGCGTCGTTGGTCATCAGGTGGCCCACGTTGCGGACGAACAGCAGCGAACGCCCGTGCAGGTCGAAGGTGGTGCCGTCCGGCGCGGTGTACTCGCGGTTGCCGTTGAGCACGCGCGTGAAGGTCTTGCCGCCCTTGGTGACCTCTTCGGACAGGTCGCCCTTGTTGAGGCCCAGCCAGTTCCGGTACCCGACGACCTTGTCCTCGGCGTCGACCGCGGCGACCGAGTCCTCGAAGTCCATGATCGTGGTGATCGCGGATTCGACGACGACGTCCTTGATGCCGGCCGGGTCGGTGGAACCGATGGGCGAGGACGGATCGATCTCGATGTCGAGGTGAAGGCCATTGTTGCGCAGCAGGATCGAGGTCGGCGAAGCCGCGTCGCCGCGGTAGCCGACGAACGCGGTCGGGTCGGCCAGGGTGGAGGTCTTGTCGCCGTCGAGCGTCACCTGCAGCGAGCCGTCGGTGACGGCGAACGCCCGCACATCGGTGTAGCTGCACTGTTCGAGCGGCACGGCCTGGTCGAGGAAGTCCTTGGCGTAGGCGATGACCTTGTCACCGCGCACCTTGTTGTACGACGAACCCTTCTCCGCGCCGTCGGCCTCGGAGATCGCGTCGGTGCCGTAGAGCGCGTCGTACAGCGAACCCCAGCGGGCGTTCGAGGCATTCAGCGCGAACCGCGCGTTGAGGATCGGGACCACGAGCTGCGGGCCCGCGGTGTCGGCGATCTCGCGGTCGACGTTCGACGTGGTGATCTGGAACTCGGCGGGGACCTCAGCGAGGTAGCCGATCTCGGTCAGGAACGACTTGTAGGAGTCGAAGTCGGCGCTGCCGGGGGTGAGGTCGGCGTCCTTGTGATCGCGGTGCCAGGCGTCGAGCTTGGTCTGCAGGTCGTCGCGGACGGCGAGCAGTTCACGGTTGCGCGGGGCGAGATCGGCGATGACCGACGCCGCACCGGCCCAGAAGGCGTCCGCATCTACACCGGTACCGGGCAACGCCTCGTTGTTGATGAAGTCGTGCAGGACGGTAGCGACCTGCAACCCGTTGACGGTGATCCGGTCAGACATGGCAGCCTTTCTCGAGCGAATGACGACGCATACATGCTACTCGTCGGTAACGGCGGACGGCAGGCGCCTCCCGCCGGGCACGGTCGCGAGGTCCGCGAGCTCCGTACAGATGGTGAGCAACCGCGTCCGCAGGGTCATTCCCCGTTCGGCGATCGCCGACTGCTCGCGCACGTAGTCGGCCCTGCCGGCGGCTGTCTCGATGCGGACCGGCTCGTAACCGAGGTCGCTGAGATCGTAGGGACTGGCGCGCATGTCGAGGTCGCGGGCTCGGAGTGCCAGCGCGAAGCAGTCGAGCGTCAGGTCCGACGGCACGAGTGGCGCGAGGGTGAAGCAGTACCGGTAGAGGTCCATCGTCGCGTGCAGGCAACCCGGTTGTTCGTGCGCGATCTGCGACACACGGCTCAGCGTGGTGTCGTTGCGCGAACGCGCCGGGTCGGTGAAGAACCGGAAGGCGTCGAAGTGGGTGCACCGCAGCGGCATGGACTCGACGACCGCGTCGGTGCCCGCGGACCCCAATCGCAGCGGCAGGTCGTGCCGGGTGTCGTCGGTGCGGTAGACCATCGCCCACTCGTGCAGGCCGAAACAGCCGAGCCGAGCGGGTCGTCGGGCGGTGGCGCCGAGCATGTCCACGGCGGCGGCGAGCGCTTCGCCACGGTGCCGGAGATAGGCGTCGCTGACGCTCACACCGGCGGCGGTCTGCTCGTAGCCACGCAGGCCGAGGAACTCGTCGCCGTCCTCGATCGTCACACCGAACCCGGGATGCCAGCGCAGCACGTGCGCCGGACGTGACGAGTAGTAGGTGAACAAGAAGTCGATCACCGGGTGACGGGCGCCGCGACGCCGGGCGTCGAGGTAGGGGCCGATCAGCTCCTCCACCGCCTGCCGATGGGCGTCGCGGCGTGCTCGCCACTCGTCGGCGTCCAGGACCTGCGCCGCCAGGCCGTGATCCGGATGTTCCAGCTGCGCGGTCATCGTGGTCACACCCGGTGTGTCTCGTCGCGGACGTTGCCGACGAACTCCTCCACCAGATCGGCGAGCGGGACGATGCCGATGGTGCGGCCGCTGTCGTCGACCACCGCGCCGAGATGCGAACTGGTCCGCCGCAGCACTCCGGTGGCCTCGTCGAGGGGCGTCGTCGAATCGATGACCGGCAGCGGCCGGATCTTGTCGACGCCGATGATGGTGTCCGATCCGACGTGCTCGTCGAGGATCTCGTCGAGCACGTCCTTGAGGTGCAGATAGCCGGTGAAGGTGCCGTCGGGTCCGCGGACGGGGAACCGGGAGAACCCCGTCTCGCCGACCGCTTTTTCCACGGCACCCAGCGTCGGTCCGATACCGCCGGAACCGGACACCTGCACACCGACACTGCGCATCTGGTCCAGCGGGATCATCACCTCCGACACCGTGCGGCCGATGGACTGCAGGGCGCGGGTCAGTCGTTCGTGCTCCTCGGCGTCGATGAGGCCTTCCTGCTTGGACTCGCCGACCATCTCGGCCAGCTCGCCCAGCGACACCGTGGACTCGAGTTCGTCCTTCGGTTCCACCCGGAGGAGCCGCAGCGAGATGTTCGCCAGCCAGTTGTAGAACGCGATCAACGGCCGGACCAGTCGGATGAACATCAGATGTGCCGGCACGAGGAGCATCGCGGACGACTCCGGGCCGGCCAGCGCGATGTTCTTCGGCACCATCTCACCCAGCAGGATGTGCAGCACCACGACCAGCGACAGCGCGATGGCGAACGAGATCGGGTGGAGAAGGGCATCGGGAACGTGCGCCAGGTGCAGCGGCGCCTCGATGAGATGCGCGACCGCGGGCTCGCCGACCCGGCCGAGCAGGATCGAACAGATCGTGATGCCGAGTTGCGCACCGGCCAGCATCAGCGACAGCCGTTCGCCGGCGTAGATGACGGTTCGCGCACGGCTCTTGCCGCTCTCGGCGAGGGCTTCGAGGCGGTCGCGTCGAGCCGAGATCAGGGAGAACTCGGCACCCACGAAGAACGCGTTGCCGGCCAGGAGGACGACGGTCAGCCCGACCGCCCACAGATCACCGCCCATGCGGGTCCTCCTGGATGTTCGACGGTTCGCCGTTTCGTTCGGCAGCGATGGAGAGGTCTCGATCCGCGTGAGCCGGCCGGACCTGATCCGCGGGAGCCGGCCGAATCGCGACCACGTCGACCCGGCGTCCGTCCATCTGGGTGACGGTCGCACGCCAGGTGACGTCGGGGCCGCGGTCGGGCGACTGGGCGGTGTCGTCGTCGGTCTCGCCGACGGCCGAGCGTCGTGGGAGGTCCACCTCGTCGTCGACGGTGGGAATGCGTCCCAGGCAGTACATGACGAGTCCACCCAGCGTGTCGTAGGGCCCTTCGGGGGCGTGGTAGCCGACGGCGTCGTACAGCTCGTCGATGCGCAGCAGTCCGGCACAGAGGTAACCGTTGCCGTCGACCGCGACGTCGGCGCGTTCGTCGTCGTGTTCGTCGGTGACGTCGCCGAGGATCTCCTCGATGAGGTCTTCGGTGGTGACGATGCCGGCGGTCCCGCCGTATTCGTCGATCACGACGCACAGCTCCATCCCGTCGGCGCGGATGCGTTCCATCAGCGCGTCACCGTCGAGGCTGGCCGGCACACGTGGCACCGGCCGGGCGATCGAGGTGACCGAGGTGGTGGCCTGTCGCTCGGGCGGAACGGTGAAGGCCTGTTTGATGTGCACGACCCCGACGAGGTCGTCGAGGTCGCCGTCGATGACGACCGGGAAACGGGAATGCCCGGTGCGCGACGACGCCATGACGAGATCGCGGACGGAGTCGGCGCGGTCGAGACAATCGATGGTCACGCGAGGGGTCATCAGGTCCTCGGCGGTCAGTTCGCCGAAGCGCAGCGAGCGGTCGACGAGGGTCGCCGTCTGCTGGTCGAGGGCACCGCGACGTGCCGAGTTACGGACGAGCGAGACGAGTTCCTGGGGCGACCGCGCGGAGGCCAGCTCATCGGTCGGTTCGATGCCGAGTCGGCGGACGATCCAGTTCGCCGTGCCGTTCAATCCGTTGATCGCCCAGCGGAAGACCGCGGAGAACACGGTCATCGGGCCGGCGGTGGCCCGCGCCACCGCGAGCGGCTTGGCGATCGCGAGGTTCTTCGGGATGAGCTCGCCGAGCACCATCGACAGGGAGGTCGCGATCACCAGTGCGAGGATGAGCGAGGTCGCCGAGGCCACCGACTCGCCGACGCCGAGTGCGGTCAGCGGCGGCCGGAGGATCCGGGCGAGGACCGGTTCGGCGATGTAGCCGGTGATGAGGGTCGTGATCGTGATGCCCAGCTGCGCGCCCGACAGCTGGAACGACAGGGTGGAGTGCGCGCGTTGGACCATCCGAGAACGACGGTCCGCGCGATCGGCCACGTCGGCGGTGATCGTCGACCGCTCCAACGCGGTGAGGGAGAACTCGGCCGCCACGAACAGCGCCGTCCCGAGCGTCAGCGCGATGAATCCGACGAGACTCGCGACCAGGAGCAGGATCTCCACGTCACCACCCGCCCGGCAGGGGCCGTCCTTCGGCGAAGCCGGCGGGCGACTGGATGCCCAACACCACCTTGTCGTGGAGTTCGCGCAGGTTGCGGGCGCCGGTGTACGTGGCCGTGCTGCGGACGCCCGCACAGATGTGGTCGATGACGTCCTCGACGCCGGGCCGCTCCGGGTCCAGGCGGATCCGTGAACTCGAGATGCCTTCTTCGAACAAGCTCTTGCGTGCTCGGTCGTAGGTGCTGTCGCCGCTCGACCGGGCCGCGACCGCCCGCTTCGAGGCCATGCCGAAACTCACCTTGTACGGACCCCGCTCGTCCACGAGCAGGTCGCCCGGTGACTCGTGGGTCCCGGCGAACCACGAGCCGACCATCACGTTCGACGCCCCGGCGGCCAGTGCGAGCGCGACATCGCGCGGGTGTCGGACACCGCCGTCGGCCCAGACCGCTGCACCGTGTCCCGAGGCGACCGCGGCGCATTCGGCGACCGCCGAGAACTGGGGACGCCCGACGCCGGTCATCATGCGGGTGGTGCACATCGCGCCCGGCCCGACACCGACCTTGATGATCGACGCGCCGGCGTCGATGAGGTCGAGCGTGCCCTCGGCCGACACGACATTGCCGGCCGCGATCGGGACGCCGAAGTCGGCGTCGGCGACCGCGGACAGCGCGGTGAGCATCTTCTCCTGATGGCCGTGCGCGGTGTCGATCACCAGTAGATCCGCTCCCGCGGCGACCAACGCGCGAGCCTTGCCCACGACGTCGCCGTTGATGCCGACGGCCGCCGCGATCCGCAGGGCGCCGGCGGAGTCGAGGTTCGGCGTGTAGATCGCATGCCGCAGGGCACCGACGCGGTTGAGCACCCCGGCGAGCCGGCCGTCGGGTTCGACGAGCACGGCCAGGCCCAGGTGCAGGTCACCCAGCGCGTCGAAGACCTCGCGGGGCGGGGTGTCGACGGGCAGCGTCACGATGTCGGGGTCGGCGATCTCGCGGACCCGGGCGAACCGGTCGACGTCGCGGCACCGTCTCTCGGTCACGACACCCACCGGCCGGCCGTCTTCGACCACGACGGCCGCGCCGTGGGAACGCTTCGGGATCAACGCGACCGCATCGGTGACCGACGCGTCCGGGTCGAGGGTGACGGGTGTGTCGGCCACCAGGTGCCGTGACTTCACGAAGGCGATGGACGCGGCGGCCGCCTCGATGGGCAGGTCCTGGGGGAGGACCACGAGCCCACCGCGGCGGGCCACCGTCTCGGCCATGCGCTTGCCCGCCACCGCCGTCATGTTCGCCACGACCAGCGGGATCGTGGTACCGCTGCCGTCCGACGTCGACAGGTCGACGTCGAAGCGCGAGCTGACGTCCGATCTGCCCGGGACGATGAACAGATCGTCGTACGTCAGATCGTGTGTCGGCCGGTGGCCTTCGATGAATCGCACTGGAGTTCGCAGGCTCCTATTCGGTCACTTCCGAGCGGTCACCGCTCCACAGGGTGTGGAACGTGCCCTCCTTGTCGATGCGCTGGTAGGTGTGCGCGCCGAAGTAGTCGCGCAGGCCCTGGGTGAGCGCGGCCGGCAGGCGTTCGGCTCGCAGACCGTCGTAGTACGACAGCGACGACGCGAACGCCGGCACGGGGATACCGAGGAGCGTCGCGGTCGAAACCACCCGGCGCCAACTGTCGATGCCGACCTCGACGGCTTCGCGGAAGTACGGCGCGAGAAGCAGGCTCGGGAGGGCGGGATCGTCGTGGTAGGCCTCACGGATGCGGTTGAGGAACTGTGCCCGGATGATGCAGCCGCCGCGCCAGATGGTGGCCAGCGCTCCGCGGTCGACATCCCAGCCGTACTCTGCGCTGCCGGCGGCGATCTGATCGAAGCCCTGGGCGTAGGCGACGACCTTGGAGGCGTACAGGGCGGTCTTGATGTCGTTGACGAAGGTCTCGCGGTCGGCGGGGGCCGAGCCGAGGTTGCCCGAGGACAGGCCGCGCGCGGCGACGCGCTGATCGGTGGCGCTCGACAGGGCGCGGGCGAACACGGCCTCGGCGATCCCGGTCGTCGGGATGCCCAGGTCGAGTGCGGACTTCACGGTCCAGCGGCCGGTGCCTTTCTGACCCGCGGCGTCGACGATGACGTCGACAAGCGGCTTGCCGGTCTCGTCGTCGACCTGGCTGAGGACCTCCGCGGTGATCTCGATCAGGTAGCTCTCGAGTTCGGTGGTGTTCCAGTCACGGAAGACGTCGGCGATCTCCGAGACCGGCATGTCCAGGGCCTTGCGCATGAGGTCGTAGGCCTCGCCGATGAGCTGCATGTCGGCGTACTCGATGCCGTTGTGCACCATCTTGACGAAGTGGCCGCTGCCGTCGGGCCCGATGTGGGTGCAGCACGGCTCGCCGTCGACCTGGGCGGCGATCGACTCGAGGAGGGGCCCGAGCGACTCGTAGGACTCGGCGGGTCCGCCCGGCATGATCGACGGGCCGTTGAGCGCGCCCTCTTCGCCGCCGGAGATGCCCGCGCCGACGAAGTTGAGTCCGCGGGCCGACATCGCGGCCTCGCGCCGGATGGTGTCGGTGTAGAGGGCGTTGCCGCCGTCGATGATGATGTCGCCCGGCTCCATCGCGTCGGCGAGTTCCTCGATGACCGCGTCGGTCGCGTCGCCCGCCTTCACCATGATGAGGACCCGGCGCGGACGCTCGAGTGCGGCCACGAACTCGGCCACCGTCTCGGTGCGGATGAAGTTGCCGTCGCCGCCGTGGTTTTCGAGCAGCGCGTCGGTCTTGGCGATGCTGCGGTTGTGCAGCGCGACCGTGTACCCGTGACGGGCGAAGTTGCGTGCGATGTTCGAACCCATGACGGCCAGGCCGGTGACACCGATCTGGGCCTTCGCGGAGGAGGACGATGCGTCGACATTGTTCATGCGGACAGCCTATTGCCTCTGTGTCCGAAGCGGCGATCTACCTCCACGTGTGACGGCGGTCCGATACCGCCGGGGGACAGGAGTCGTCAGAACGCCGACATGAGTCGGTTGAGCTCGGTCAGCCACGGGATCGCGACCGCGAGGGTCGGCAGGACCAGGATCGCGGCGGCGGCGATGTAGGCGCCGGCCGCGAGAACGCGTGCGGGACGGTCGTCGCGGAGGCGGTGGACGCGCGTTAGGGTCGTCGGCCCGCCGACCGCCATCGCCCCGCGGGGAGCCACCGCGTCGGCGCAGGCGACCAGTGCGCGACCCAGTGTCGTCGGGGCGGTCGCGCGGACGGCCTGGTCGTCGGCCAGTGCCTCGACGAGGAGTTCGGCCGCGCCGAGCGCGGAACTGCTGCGCACGAACCGGGGGAACGCCTCGTGCAGTGCGATGAAGGCCTCGAGCACGAGGTCGTGCCGGGCACGTAGGTGGGCGCGCTCGTGCGCGATGACGGCGACCAGTTCGTCACGGGTGAGCCGATGCACCACGCCTTCGCTGACCACGACGCGCTGACGCAGCCCGGGCAGGCAGTAGGCGAGGGGTTGTTCGACGTCGATCATCCGGACGTCGCGGGCGTAGAGCGGATCGTCGGCGTCGTCGGTCCGGTCGCAACGGTCGAGGATGTCGATGAGCTGACGGTGCGCCTTGCGCCGGGCGCGGGTGCGCAGGCCGACGCGGATCACGGTGTAGAACAGCCGCGCGCCGACGAGCAGGGTGAGCACGAAGACCCCGACGCAGAGGAGCCACAGCGGCCAGCCGAGGCGTTCGATCTCACGGACCGGGTGGGTCGTCGGGGTGCCGTCGGGACCGATCACGAGGATGTTCGCCGCGATCGCCAGGCCACAGCTGAACGCCGACAGCACGGCGGCCAGGGCAATGGCCTGCCACAGCGTCATCGCCGCGCGTGGTGCTCGGATCGGCCAGCGGGCCCGGGACAGTGCCTCGGGTACGGGTCCGGCGAGCACCAGGCTGACGATGCCGAAGAGCAAGGCGGTCATCTGGTGGTTCCTCAGGGTGGGCTGCGAGTGGTGGTGCCGCGAATCTAGCCGGTGTCGCTCGTTCCGCGGGCGGCTTCGAGTTCATCGAGTGCGGAACGGAGGGCGGCCGCCTCGTCGGCGCCCACGCGACCGACGAAGGACACCAGGGCCGCATGTCGGGAGCCGGGAGCGGCGGCCTCGCTGAGCGCGTCGACCATGAGGCTGGCGACCAGGTCCTCGCGGGGATGGGTGGGGACGTACTTGTGGGCGCGGTCGTCGCGGATCTGCGTCACCAGGTTCTTCTTCGCCAATCGCTGCAGGACCGTCATGACGGTCGTGTACGCAAGGGAGCGGTCCCGGGACAGTGCGGCGTGTACCTGCCGCACGGTCTGCGGGGTCGGACTCTCCCACAACGTGTCCATCACAGCGCGTTCGAGGTCGCCCAGGCCATTCATCTTTCGCATTTTACTGCTGTGCCTCCGTTTGTGGGTCCGGTGGATACCCAGTTGTTGTGTGTCGGTGTGCCGAGCGACGCCGATGTCGGTCACCACGCTCCTGACGTGGCCTTTTCCCGAACGCTTGACAGGTTGGTAAGGCTAGCCTACATTAAGTGTCACGTCGGACCGCGCGAGAGTCCTGAGGGCTGCAGAGACCCCCGGTCCACGGCACGGAAGGCCCCGCATCTCCCAGAGATGCGGGGCCTTCTGGGATCCTCGGGGGGCAACGATCGGCGGTCGAGCCCGGTTCCCCGCCGAGTCCCGGACTGCTGTCGCCACGATCCGACCGACATGCGACTGTTGACGTCATGACTGCTGACAGTGCGGACGATGTTCTCCGGGATTCATTCGGCAAAGGACTCGACGGCGTCCTGGGACTCGAGGTCGTCGAGGCCGGGCCGGACCGGATCGTGGCCACGATGGAGATCACCGAGCGTCATCATCAGCCGTTCGGCATCGTGCACGGCGGTGTCTATTGCGCGGTCGGTGAGAGTGTCGCCAGCATGAGCGGTTTCCTCTGGCTGCAGGACTCCGGGATCGGCGGCACCGCCGTCGGGGTGAACAACAACACCGACTTCCTCCGGTCCGTCCGCGCCGGCACGGTCACCGCGACGTCGACCCCGATCCACCGGGGCCGTCGCCAGCAGCTGTGGGCTGTCGACATGGTCGACCAGGACGGAAAGATGCTGGCCAAGTCGCAGGTGCGGCTGCAGAACATCGAGGTCACATAGGCCGTTGAGGCCCGCGTCACCCCATCGCCACTCGGCGCGCCGACCCCGTGTCGGCATGGCAGGATGACTCCTACTGCCCGGCCGGACCCACCGAACAGACCGTCCGGCCGAACACTCTCGAGGAGCGCTCCCGGTGCGACTGTCGCCGCATGAACAAGAACGGCTGTTGATCTCCTACGCGGCCGAGCTGGCCCGGCGGCGGCAGGGGCGCGGCCTGAAGCTCAACCACCCGGAGTCGGTCGCGCTGATCACCGATCACGTCCTGGAGGGCGCCCGCGACGGCCGGTCGGTGGCCGAGCTGATGACATCCGGCCGCGAGGTGCTCCGGCGCGACGACGTCATGGACGGGGTGCCGGAGATGCTGCACGACGTCCAGGTGGAGGCGACGTTCCCCGACGGCACCAAGCTGGTGACCGTGCACGACCCCATCGCCTGACGCCCCGCGATCGGGGCACCGTCCGAGGTGGATCGTGGCGCCCCGCGCCCGTCCATCGAACAGCAGCAGTCCAGAGGAGACCGAAATGTCGGGTACGCATCCCGGCCCGCGATCGACACTCGTGCCGGGTGAGGTCATCGCCGCTGACGGGACCATCGAGCTCAACGCGGGTGCCGACGCCGTCGAACTCCGGGTCGTCAACTCCGGCGATCGTCCGGTGCAGGTCGGCAGTCACGTCCACTTCCCGCAGTCGAACGCCGCACTCGTCTTCGACCGCGCTCGCGCACACGGCCGCCGCCTCGATATCCCGGCCGGGACCGCGGTGCGTTTCGAGCCCGGCATCGAGATGACCGTCGGTCTGGTCCCGCTCGGCGGAACCCGCGAGGTGTACGGGATCTCCTTGGAGCCCCCCGGTGCCTGCGGACCGGTCGACGCCGTCCGTACCGACGAGAGTGAGTGACGCATGGCCATCCTGGGACGTGACCGGTACGCACAGCTGTTCGGCCCGACCACGGGCGATCTGATCCGCCTCGCCGACACCGATCTGCTCATCGAGGTCACCGAGGACCTGTCGGGCGGACCGGGTCGCGCCGGAGACGAGGCCGTCTTCGGCGGTGGCAAGGTAATCCGCGAGTCGATGGGACAGAGTCGGGCGACCCGCGCCGACGGCGCCCCCGACACCGTCATCACCGGTGTCGTGGTCCTCGATCACTGGGGAATCATCAAGGCCGACCTGGGAATTCGGGACGGTCGCATCGTCGCGATGGGCAAGGCGGGTAATCCCGACACCATGGACGGGGTGCATCCGGACCTGGTCATCGGGCCGTCGACCGAGATCATCGCCGGCAACGGCAAGATCGTCACCGCCGGCGCGATCGACTGCCATGTGCACTTCATCTGTCCGCAGATCATGGACGAGGCGTTGGGCAACGGGATCACCACCGTGATCGGCGGCGGTACGGGTCCGGCCGAGGGCAGCAAGGCCACCACCGTGACACCCGGCGCGTGGCATCTGGCCTCGATCCTCGCCGCAACCGATCACTGGCCGATGAACATCGCGCTCCTCGGCAAGGGCAACACCGTCAGCGCCGAGTCGATGCACGAGCAGATCCGCGCGGGCGCTTCGGGTTTCAAGCTGCACGAGGACTGGGGCAGTACGCCCGCGGCCATCGACGCCTGCCTGCGGGTGGCCGATGAGACCGGCGTGCAGGTCGCCCTGCACTCCGACACCCTGAACGAGGCCGGGTTCGTGGAGACGACCCTCGGCGCGATCGCCGGCCGCGGCATCCACGCCTACCACACCGAGGGCGCGGGCGGTGGTCACGCGCCGGACATCATCACGGTCGCGGCCTACCCGAATGTGCTTCCGTCGTCGACGAATCCGACGCGCCCGCACACGGTCAACACACTCGACGAGCATCTCGACATGTTGATGGTCTGCCACCATCTCAACCCCACCGTGCCGGAGGACCTCGCCTTCGCCGAGAGCCGGATCCGGCCGTCCACGATCGCGGCCGAAGACCTCCTGCACGACCTGGGCGCCATCTCGATGATCGGCTCGGACTCGCAGGCGATGGGCCGGATCGGCGAAGTCGTGCTCCGGACGTGGCAGACGGCGCACGTGATGAAGCGCAAACGCGGTTCGCTCCCCGGCGACGGTCGGGCGGACAACAATCGCGCACGTCGCTACATCGCGAAGTACACGATCTGTCCGGCGCGTGCGCATGGCTTCGACGACGAGATCGGATCCGTCGAGGTCGGTAAGCTCGCCGACCTCGTGCTGTGGGACCCGGCGTTCTTCGGGATCCGCCCCGATCTGGTCATCAAGGGCGGCGCCATCGCGTGGGCGGCGATGGGCGACGCCAACGCCTCGATCCCCACGCCGCAACCGGTCTTCCCGCGCCCGATGTTCGGTGCCGCACCGAAACTCGCGGCCGCGACGTCGGTCAGCTTCGTCGCCCCGGGTGCCGACGCCGATCTCGCCGGGCGCATCGGGGTCGACCGCAGGTTCGTCCCGGTCAAGAACACCCGCGGCGTCGGGAAGGCCGACATGGTCAACAACGACGCCTGCCCGACGATCGAGGTCGACCCCGACACGTTCACGGTGCGGGTCGACGGTGAGGTGTGGGAGTCCGAGCCCGTCGCCGAACTCCCGATGGCGCAACGGTATTTCCTGTTCTGATGCGACCCGACGACACGAACCCGGGCGCCTCCGCGCCGCTGGCGATGACGCTGGCCCTGGCGGATTCGCGTCTACCGGTGGGCGGGCACGTCCACTCCGGTGGCGTCGAGCAGGCGATCACCGACGGATTCATTCGCACCGCAGGCGATCTCGCTTCCTTCCTGTACCGCCGGGTGACCACGAGCGGTCTCGTCGCGGCATCGGTGGCGGCGGCCGTGGCCGACGGCGCACTCGACGTGCCCCGCGCGCAACGCGAAACGGATGCGCGCACGCCGTCGGCGGCCGCACGGAAGGCATCGCTGGCGCAGGGCCGCGGGATGGTGCGGCTGGCGCGGCGGATGTGGCCGGACGTCGATTGGTCGGCCCACCGGCCGTCGACTCACCTCCCGGTCATCAGCGGGTCGATCGGCGCGGTGTCCTCGCTGTCGGGTTTTCACACGGCCCTGATCCTCGTGTACACCACGATGAGCGGGTCGGCGACCGCCGGCCAGCGCCTGCTCGCACTCGACCCGGCCGACGTGTCGATCATGATCGCCGAACTCGGTCCCGAGTGCGAACGCGTCGCCGCCGAGGCCGCGGTCGGCCTGGCGGACCTGTCCGATCCGGTGCTCGACATCTTCGCCGAACGCCACGAGCGGCAACCGATGCCGCTGTTCATGTCCTGACCACCGCCCCACCCATCCCGTGACCCGGCGAAGTCGCCGTCGCGAACCGAGAGGAGTTCCCATGCCCCCGCATCTCATCGACGGGCAGCCGCACACCCACGACCACAACCGGCCGCGCCGCAAGCGCGAGCCCGGCGAGGCGCTGCGCATCGGTGTCGGTGGCCCGGTCGGATCGGGCAAGACCGCGCTGGTGGCCGCACTGTGCCGACAGCTCCGGGACGAGTTGTCGGTCGCCGTGTTGACCAACGACATCTACACGACCGAGGACGCCGACTTCCTGCGCCGCAACGCTGTTCTGCCCGACGAACGGATCACCGCCGTCCAGACCGGCGGATGTCCGCACACCGCCATCCGGGACGACATCACCGCCAATCTCGACGCCATCGATGATCTCGTCGAGGCGAACCCGCCGCTGGATCTGATCCTCGTGGAATCGGGCGGCGACAATCTCACCGCGACGTTCTCGACAGGTCTGATCGACGTGCAGATCTTCGTCATCGACGTCGCGGGCGGGGACAAGGTGCCCCGCAAGGGCGGACCCGGCGTCACGTTCTCGGACCTGTTGGTGATCAACAAGATCGATCTGGCCGAACGCGTCAACGCCGACCTCGACGTCATGCGGCGCGACGCGGCGAAGGTCCGCGAGGGCCGGCAGACCGCCATGATCTCGCTGACTCAGGACCCGGCCGCGACGGATGTGCTGGCCTGGGTCCGGGCCCAACTGGCGGCCCCGGTCGCCGCCGGGTGACGATGCGCACCGAGGTCGACATCGTCGCCACCGTCGAGCGTGGCGTGCGTCATCGGGCGGTCGGGGGACTGGGCGTGCGGGTGACCGCGCCGGGCCACGTTCAGCTGATCGGCACCGCCGCCACGCCGCTCGGTGGTGACGAGATCGTGGTGCGCATCGAGGTCGAACCGGGTGCGCAGTTGCGAGTCGGCAGCGTCGCGGCGACGATCGCGCTGCCGGCCCGCGACCGTCCGGACTCGTCGGCTCGGTGGGAGATCGCCGTCGGCGACGGTGGTCGCCTGCGCATCGACCCGCAACCGACGGTCGTCGCCGGTGGCGCGGTCCACCGCTCGGACATCACGGCACGACTCGCCGCCGGCGCCACCCTCGATCTACACGAGCACGTCCAGATCGGCCGGGCGGCGAGCATGACGGACGCCACCCTGGTCGACCGCGACCGGATGGGTGCCTGGACCGGGGGTCTGCGCGTCGAGGTCGACGATCAAGTGGTGCTGGTCCATCGGCTCTCGCTCGGTCAGGGCACACCCGCGGGGGCCGCGGGCCACCGGGCGGCGAGCAGCGTATTCCGGTACCCCGACAACCGGCCCGGCGACGTGCACGGGACCGAGTTCGCCGCGCGTCTCCAGTTGGCCGGCGGCGCCAGTCTGACCACCGCGCTCGGGACCTCGGTCAGCACCGCGCGGCGGCTGGCCGACGGCCTGGAGATCGACTCACTGGCCGTCGTGCCGTAGACGACCGCCGGCGGGCCGGCCGCCGTCCGCGGATCAGCTGGCCTCGGCCTCGGATTCCTTGCCGTCCGCGTCCTTGCCCTCGGTGGGGACCGAGCCCGTCGCCCCGGGAGCGGTCGACGCGGTGTCCACCGTCCCGGCATCGGTCTTCGCCGGTTCCGCATCGGAGGTCTCGCCGGCCTTCTCGAGCGCCGACAACTGGCCGATCGCGGTGCGCGCGTAGACCTGCTGCTCGGTCACCGCGAGCTGCGAACGGCCGCGCGTGGTGAACGCGAAGAACCAGTTGATCAGGGTGTTCAGGCGGTTGCGGAACCCGACCAGATACACGAGGTGCAGCGCCAGCCAGCCGAGCCAGGCGAAGTAGCCCTCGGTCTCGAAGGTCTTCTTGATGCCGGGGATCGGGACCTGCATCACCGCGGAGTACCGCGAGATGGTCGCCATCGAGCCCTTGTCGTAGTAGCTGAACGGCTTGCGCTGGTCGGGGGTCTGCCCCTTCAGCTCGGCCTTGATGGCGTCCGCGGCATAGCGGCCGCCCTGGATCGCGCCCTGCGCGACGCCCGGCACCCCGTCGACGGCCATCATGTCGCCGACGACGAACACCTCGGGATGGCCGGGGATGGTCAGATCGGGAAGCACCTTCACCCGGCCGGCGCGGTCGAGTTCGACGCCCGACTGCTCGGCGAGCTGCTGGCCGAGCGGACTGGCCTGCACACCGGCCGACCACACCTTGCACTGCGACTCGATGCGGCGGGTGGTCCCGTCCTTCTCTTTGACGACCAGGCCGTCGTAGTCGACGTCGACGACCATCGCGTTCAGCTGGATCTCGACGCCCATGCGCTCGAGGCGGGCCGCGGCCTTGCCACCGAGCTTCGGGCCGAACGGTGGCAGGACAGCCGGCGCGGCATCGAGCAGGATCACCCGGGCCTCGGTCGGGTCGATGTTGCGGAACGCGCCCTTGAGGGTCTTGTCGCTCATCTCGGCGATCTGGCCGGCCAACTCGACACCGGTGGGGCCCGCGCCGACGACCACGAAGGTCAGCAGCTTGGCGCGCTCGGCGGGGTCGTGGGACAGCTCGGCCTGCTCGAAGGCTCCCAGGATCCGACCGCGCAGTTCGAGTGCGTGGTCGATGGTCTTCATGCCGGGCGCGTACTCGGCGAAGTGATCGTTGCCGAAGTACGACTGATCGGCGCCGGCGGCGACGATGAGGTCGTCGTACGGGGTGACCGTGATGCGCTCGAGCAGGCGGGAGGTGACGGTCTTGGCCTCGAGGTCGATGTCGTACACGTCACCCATGAGGACGGCGGTGTTCTTCTGCTTGCGCAGGACCACGCGGGTCGCCGGTGCGATCTCGCCCTCGGCGACGATGCCGGTCGCCACCTGGTAGAGCATCGGCTGGAACAAGTGGTGAGTGGTCTTGGCGATCAGCGTGACATCGACATCGGCCTTGGCCAGTCGCTGGGCGGCGAACAATCCGCCGAAGCCCGAACCGATGATGACCACTTTCCGACGGGTCGTGGCTGCTCCAGCGGGGGCCTGGACGGCGGGGCTGCTCATCTCCAGACATCTCCTTCCAGGTCGTTGGGCGACGGTCGTGCGGACTTCGGCGGACCGAATGGGGTGCTACCCGAGGGGGCCGTGTAGCGCCGGGGCCGGAGTACGACCGTGCATGTTCTCAACGGTAGTCAATGATGATCCGATGGGCGCGGCCAGAGGGGTGTTGCGCTCACGCGGTGAGACCCCCGGCCGACGACCATCGTTGCGATCGCTGCTGCCAGTCGGCCCGTAGGAGCTCGTATTCGACCTCGGACCGGTCGCGGTCCGGGTGGATGGTCAGCAGCTCGGCCGAGTCCGCGGCGTCGTCGCAGAGGTGGATGGCGCAGAGCGTCATCCCGAGCTTCTCCATCACGCGGCGCGACGACGCGTTGCGGGCGACCGTGCTCGCGAACACCCGCTCGGTGCCGAGGTGGTCGAACGCGAACGCGACGAGGGCGAACGCCGCCTCGGTCGCGAGGCCGCGGCCCCACACCGTGCGCCGGAGGCGATAGCTCAGTTCGAGCTCGGCTCGGTTGCTGTGCCGTGGTGTGCGCAGCGAGATCCAGCCGAGGAAGGCGGCGGTGGCGGGGTCGCACAGGATCCAGGTGCCGGTGCCGTGTCTGCGGTGTTCGGTCTCGGCGCGGGGGACCACCCAGTCCTCGATCACGGCGCGCGGTGTCGCGGCACCGCCGCTCACGTACCGCATGACCTCGGGATCGCTGTCGAGGTGGACGAGCTCGTCGACATCGACGGCGGACACCGGGCGCAGCCGAGCCCGTGCCGTGTCGATGTTCACCCGAGCCCCTCACCGCGCGCGGGGGTGCGCGCACCGCTTCGCCTGACGTCCTGCCCCGGCGAGTGAGTCTACGGTCTGGTCGGCTGTGACTCCTGCAGTTCGTCCTACGCGTGTCCCGCACTAAGATCGCGCCGTGGCCCCCCACCGAGATGCCCCCGACCCAGATGCCCTCGATCCCGAGGCAACCGCAGCCGGTTCCGCCGGACCGGACTACGTCCTCGACATCCCGGTCGCGCTGCGCTGGGGCGACATGGACATCAACAACCACATCAACAACGTGCAGATCTCCCGGATCTTCGAGGAGAGCCGGGTGCGTTCGTTCTATGAATGGATGCCCGACCGGCCGCGGAAGTTCTCGTTCCTCGTCGCGCGTCAGGACATCGAGTTCTCCGCTCCCGTGCACTACTCGCTCGACCCGGTGCACGTGCGCACCTGCATCGGACGCGTGGGCCGGTCGTCGTTCGTCATGGCGCTGCGCCTGTTCGACCAGTCCGGGACGCTGTGCGCCACGGCCGAGACCACGATGGTCGTCGTCGACCCGGACACCGGCCGGCCCACCCCGATCCCCGACGACGCCCGGCCGCTGCTGACCGCGCGCCTCGGCGAGCCGGTGCGTTTCCACACGCCCCGGTCGAACGCCGCGGGCTGACCGGGCCGGGCCCCGGAGTCACAGTCGTCCGATGCTCATCCTGCACCGCGCCGAACGCACCGACACGCTGGCCGATGCGCTGGCCGAGGTCCTCGCGCACCCGCTGGGCGACCCGATGCGCCCGGAGATCGTGTCGGTTCCCGCCGCGGGAGTCGAGCGGTGGCTCGCCCAGCATCTGGCCCGACGCCTGGGGGCAGGGGCCGGCGACGACGGGATCGCGGCCAACATCGATTTCACCGGACCGCCCCGCCTGGCTGACGCCATCGTCGCGGCGGTGCTCGGTGATACGCGTCTGAACACCTCGGGCTCGCTGACGGCGCCGGACGATCCGTGGCGCGCGTCCGAACTGACGTGGCCGGTGCTGCGTGTCCTGGACGACCGCGTCGACGACCCCGCGCTCGACGTGATCGCGCGGCACATCGGCGCGGGCGACACCTCCTCGCCCCGGATCGGGCGCCGCTACGCCACCGCACGCCATCTGGCCGAGTTGTTCGACCGGTACGGGCGGTCGCGCCCGTCGCTGATCGCCGACTGGGCCGCCGGCCACGATCTCGACGGTGCCGGCCGCCTCCTGCGGGACGACCTGGCGTGGCAGCCCGGGTTCTGGCGCGCGGTCCGCGCCGAGATCGGCCGGCCACATCCCGCGGAGGATCTCGCCGCGGTCTGCGATCGGCTGCGCACCGACCCCGCGGCGGGGGGATTGCCGGAACGACTGTCGGTCTTCGGGCCGACGCGGATCACCGAGTCGTTCCGTCAGATCGCCGCGGCCGCGGCCGTCCACCACGATGTCCACCTGTTCGTGCCCCACCCGAGTCCGCGGCTGTGGGCGGAACTCGGTGCCCTGGTCAACCTCGACTCCGGCAACGGGGTCCCACCGCGACGCGGGGAGTGCGAGCTCCCCGAACTGCGAAACCCCCTGCTCGCCGGTCTCTCCCGTGATCTGCAGGAGCTCCAGTCGCGGCTCGCTCCGATCGTCGATCGGGACCTCCACCATGTGCCGCGAGAGTCGGTGCTCGGCGATACCGCGCTGCACGTCGTCCAGTCGGGGATCCGCGACGACCTCGCGCCCGCGCCCGGCCTCGCCGACACGTCGGACCCGACCGTCTCCGCGGACCCGTCCGTCGAGGTTCACGCGTGTCACGGGCCCGAGCGGCAGATCGAGGTCCTGCGGGATCGGTTGCTGCATCTGTTCGCCGCCGATCCCGAGCTGCAGCCGCGCGATGTCCTCATCATGTGCCCGGACGTCGAGACCTTCGCACCCCTGATCCGTGGCGCATTCGGACAAGCGGGGCTGCCGCATCCGGCGTTCGACCTCCGAGTGCGGCTCGCCGACCGTGGCATCCGCCACGTGAACCCGATCCTCGACGTGATCGTCGGAGTCGTGGAGCTGGCCGCGGGCCGGGTGACCGCAGGCGACGTCGTCGACCTCCTCGGCGCCCCGCCGGTAAGAACCCGGTTCGCGATGACCGACGACGACCTGGATCTGATCCGGGAATGGCTGGCGCACAGCAACGTCCGGTGGGGGATAGGCGTCGCCGAACGCGCCCGCTACGGTCTCGAACGGTTCCGCCAGGGCACCTTCGACGCCGGCCTGGACCGCATCGCCCTCGGCGTCGTCGCCGAGGAGGCCGACGACGAATGGCTCGGTACCGCACTGCCGCTCGCCGGAGTGGAGAGTACCGGCATCGATCTCGTCGGCAGGTTCGACGAGTTCCTCGACCGACTCGGTCGGGTGCTGGCCGAACTGCGGGAAGCCGCTCCCGCGCACCGATGGGCGGAGACGCTCATCGACGCCGTCTCGTCGCTGACGGCGACCGAGCCCGCCGAGGATTGGCAACGGGCACAGGCCATCCGAATGCTCAGCGAGGCCTTCGGGGACACCCGACCGGTCGAGCCGGAGGAGGTGCTGCGTCTGGCGGACGTGCGGGACCTCCTGTCGGCGCTGGTCGCCGGCCGGCCGACGCGCTCGAACTTCCGCACCGGAGAGCTGACGGTGTGCACGATGGTGCCGATGCGCTCGGTGCCGCACCGGGTGATCGTGCTGCTCGGGATCGACGCCGAGGTGTTCCCGCGTGTCCAGCGTATCGACGGGGATGACGTACTCGGCGTCGATCCGCTGGTGGGCGAACGCAATCCGCGGGACGAGGACCGGCAGTGTTTCCTCGACGCGATCTGCGCCGCGCAAGATGCCCTCCTCGTCTTCTACAGTGGCGCCGACCCCGTCTCCGGCCGGCGGATCCCGCCCGCTGTGGTCGTGAGCGAACTGGTCGACACGCTCACCGGTCTGACCGGCGTGAGTCCCGTTCGCCGGCATTCGCTGCACGGGTTCGACGCGCGGAACTTCACCCCCGGTGGCGTGCCGGGAATCGCGGGGCCGTTCAGCCACGACGCGTCGATACTTCGCGGAGCCGAGGCCTTACGCGAGCCGACGCGGCGCGTGGTGGTCGCCGCTGCCGAGGTGCTGCCCGCGCCGGAACGGACCCCCGACACCGAAGACATCGACCTCGCGACCCTCATCGACTTCCACGTGGACCCGATCGTGGCGTTCGTCCGCCAGCGCCTCGGTGCCCGCATCCCCGACGACGACCGGCCACACGACGACCAGCTCGACGTCGAACTGGAACCACTGGACAAGTGGGGGATCGGCGACCGATTCCTCTCCCGGATGCTGACCGGGGTGTCCATCGGGGAGTGCGAGGCGGCCGAGCTCCGGCGCGGCACGCTGCCGCCATTCGCCTTCGGCACCCGTGAGCTCCGCGCGATCTCGCGGACGGTCACGCGGCTGTACGGCGTCGTCGAGCCGTTGCGCACAGGGACTCCCACGACCCTCGACGTCCTGGTCCGACTACCCGACGGCCGCCGGGTGCACGGAACGGTCGGTGACGCGTTCGGCGACACCGGGCCGGCCGCGTTGGTGCGGCCGACGTACTCCAAGCTCAAGGCCAAACAGCAACTCAGCGGCTGGATCACGCTTCTCGCGGTGGCCGCCGCCGCGACCCAGGGCAATGCCGCGGCGCGGTCGGTGGACTCGGCGGTCCTGATCGGGCGGGCCCCGCGAGGCGGCGGGACCAGCACCATCAGACTCCGGCGCCCCGAGGACCCGGTGCCGTTGCTCCACGACCTCGTCCGGCTTCGCGACGAGGGTCTGCGTCGTCCGCTGCCGCTGCCGCTGGAACCCGCGTACACGTTCGTCGAGAACGACGGGCCCGGCCGGCGCAGCACGTTCTCGCTCGCCAACGCCCGCCGGAACTTCGACGACAGATTCGGTGCCGCGCACGACCCGCATGTGAAGCTCGCATTCGGCGGGGACGTGCTGGCCGAGGTCGATTTCGACGACCTCCTCGACAGCGCGACGCCCGACCATCGCACCGTCGGCGGTGTCGAACTGCCCATGGCCGACGACGAACCGTTGTTCGCCGGGCTGGCGCGAACCGTGTGGGTGCCACTCGATGAGCACCGGGAGGGCACGTGAGACGGCCGGCCACCTTCGACGTCACCGCCGACCTGCCGGATCACACCACGGTCCTGGAGGCGAGCGCCGGAACCGGGAAGACCTACGCCATCGTCGGACTTGCCGCCCGGCACATCGCCGAGGGAGTCCCGATCTCGGAGATGCTGCTGGTGACCTTCAGCCGGGCCGCGACCGCCGAGCTGCGTGAACGCATGCGAGACCGCGTGCGCGAGTTGCTGGACGGACTCGACCGTCCCGGTGCCGCCCCCGGCCACGACGCGCTGCTGCAGATGCTGGCGCAGGGATCACCGGACGAGGTCGCCACCCGTCGTCGCAATCTCGCCCGCGCTCTGAGCGACTTCGACGCGTCGACGATCGCGACCACCCACACGTTCTGCAACCGCATGCTGGAGGCGCTGGGCTTCCTGGGTGAGCGTGAACTGGTCTACTCGATCGTCGAAGAGGTCGACGAACTCACCGAAGAGGTGGCGCTGGACCTCTACCTGCGCGGTTTCTGGGCAAGCGACACACCGGAATTCGACTTCACCGAGGCGCAGTCGATCGCCCGCGACGCGGTACGCCAGGCGTCGGTCGCACTGGCGCCGGACACCTCCGAGTCGATCGACGGGCCGGGTGCCGATGCGGTGGCCGCCCGCCGGGTGAGTTTCGCGTCCGCGGTCCGCCGCATCGTCGAGGCGCGCAAACGTGATGCGCGCGTACGGACCTACGACGACCTGCAGGCCATCCTGCAACGCATCGTGACCGACCCGGTGGTCGGCGAACGCGCGTGCGAACGTATCCGCAACACCTTCACCGTGGTCCTGGTCGACGAGTTTCAGGACACCGACCCGTTGCAGTGGGACATTTTGCGCCGGTGCTTCCACGGCCATCGCCGACTCATCCTCGTCGGCGACCCCAAGCAGTCGATCTACGGATTCCGCGGTGCCGAGGTCCTGAGCTACCTCGCCGCGGTGTCCTCGGCCGACACCTTGCAGGCGCTCGACGTGAACCGGCGATCCGACGGCGCGCTCGTCGACGCCCTCGGACATCTGTACGGCGAAGCGGCGCTGGGACATCCGGGCATCGTGGTGCATCCGGTCTCGGCGGCACACCCGGGCAGCCGGCTCGACGGTCGTCCGCCGCTACGCATCCGCGCGTTCCTGCGCACCGACTTCACGTCCCGTAACGCCTACAACCTGCCCGCGGTGAAGGACGTCCGCGACCGGATCGCGGTCGATGTCGCCGACGACATCGCGCAGACCCTCGCCCAGGGCGCTCGGCTCGAGGTCGACGGAGCCTCCCGCCCGGTGGATCCCGGCGACATCGCGATCCTGGTGCGGCTCAACAGCACCATCGAACCGCTCCAGCGGGAGCTCGCCGAGCGCGGCATCAACTCGGTGATCGGGTCGGGGGTCAACGTGTTCTCCACGACCGCGGCCCAGCACTGGCTGTGGGTGATGCGTGCCGTCGAACAACCCTCCCGCGCGGACCGCGTGCGGTTGGCGGCGCTCACGACCCTGCTCGGCTGGTCGATCGAGAAGGTGGCCACCGCAGGCGAACCCGAGGTCGCCGAGCTCGGGGCCGAATTGGCATCGCTGGGACGGGTGTTCGTGCAGGGCGGGTTCGCCGCGATGGCGCAGCGCCTGCTCGACTCGCACGGTGTCGCCGCGCGCGTCCTGGCCACCGAGAACGGTGAACGCATCCTCACCGATCTTCTGCAGGTGTCCGCGCTCTGCAACAAGCACGTGGTCGAGACCTCGGCGGGAGTCAGTGGCCTCGTCGAGTGGCTGGCCGAGCGGATCGCCGACACGTCCGCGCGCCAGCGATACGAGGACCAGAGTCGGCGCCTCGACCGCGACACGCAGGCCGTCCAGATCATGACCGTGCATGCCAGCAAGGGCCTGCAGTTCCCGATCGTCTACGTGCCCTACGGCTGGGACGGGACGTGGATCGGCGACCGCGGCAACATCACCTACCACGACGAGTCGGGTACCCGGCGTCTCGATGTCGGTGGCGCGCAGGCGCCCGGCCGCGCGGCGCGGCGCAGGCGGTACGCCGAGGAGACGGCCGGCGAAGACCTCCGGCTGCTCTACGTCGCGCTGACGCGGGCGCAATCGCAGGTCGTGGCGTGGTGGGCGCCGTCGATGAACACAACGAGCGGGCCGCTGCACCGGCTGATCTTCGGGCGCGATACCGCAACCCGAATCCCTTCCGAGACCGGCGAATCGGTGTGGTCGGTCGCCTCCGACGTCCCCATCCCCGACGACGACGCCACGTGTGTCGGCGTCCTACGTACCCTGACCGGGCGCGATGCCGCGATCTCGGTCGAGCCCGCCGGCCGGATCGAGGCCGGTGCGGTGGCGGCCCCGCCGCACGCCGATGTCGAGCCGGCGACCCTCGGGGTCGCGCGGTTCCGGCGCGCCATCGATCAGGAATGGCGTCGCACGTCGTACTCGGCCATCGTCGCCGATGTCGCGCACGGCGCACCCGGGGCACCCGCCGGTTCCGTCGTCACCACCGGTAGCGAACCGGCCGACGACATCCTCGGTGACGAGCCGGCCGGCCCGGTCGAGCTCGACGAGCCGCCCGCCGAGGGTCACCGAGCGGGAACGCCGTCGCTGATGAACGGCCTGCCCTACGGGGCGACGTTCGGCACCCTGGTGCACGAGGTCCTCGAATACGTCGACACCTCGGCGCCCGACATCGAGACCCATGTGCGCGAATTGTGTTCGCGCGCACTCGGGGTCCTGCCGGCCGACATCGACGCCGACGTACTGGTCGCCGCGCTCGTCGGCGTCCTCACCACGCCACTCGGTTTCGGCGATCTCTGGGGCGTCGAGCCGGGAGATCGCCTCGCCGAGCTCGACTTCGAGCTCCCGCTGGGGCCGCCGGATCGCGCCCCCGGCGCCCGTGGGGCGACGCCGGGGGTGTTCGCCGAACTGCTGGACCGGTATCTGCCCGACGACGATCCGTTGCGTGACTACGTCGATCACCTCCGCGAGCTCCCCGATCGTGAACTGCGCGGCTTCCTGACGGGCAGCATCGACTCGGTGCTGCGCACCCCGGACGACCGCTACGTGGTCGTCGACTACAAGACCAACCGCATCCGGGCGGGGGACCTGGTCGTCGAGGACTTCGACACCGCGGCCATGGCAGGCGAGATGATCGCCGCCCACTATCCGCTGCAGGCGATGCTGTATTCGGTTGCGCTGCACAGGTATCTGCGCTGGCGCGTCGTCGGCTACGATCCGGTCCGGCATCTCGGCCCGGTGCAGTACCACTTCGTGCGCGGCATGGCCGGGCCGGGCACGCCGCCCGGTTGCGGCGTGTTCGAGTGGGATCTGCCCGCAGACCTGATCCTCGCATTGTCCGATGCACTGGCGGGAGCGTCCCGATGACCGTGTCCGACGTCCAGGTGGTGGAGTGGGCCACCGGTGTGCTCGCCGAGTGGAACGAGGCCGGAGTCCTAGCCGCCGCGGACGTGCACATCACCGACCGTCTCGTGACGATGTGCGCCGAGCCGGTGTCCGAGACCGCGCGTCTCGGCGCCGCGCTGGCGGTCCGTGCGGTGCGGCTCGGTTCGACGTGCCTCGCGCTGGACCGTTTGGGCGAGCTGGCCGGCGACGACACCGCCGACCTCACCATCCCGTCGTCCGATGCGGTGCTCGACGCACTGCTCGAGAGCCCGCTCGTCGCGGGCAGCGAGGCGGGTCCGTTGCGTCCGTTGGTGGTGCGACGGTCCATCGATGGGCCGCTGGTGTACCTCCAGAAGTACTTTCGGCAGGAACAGACGATCCGCGAGACGCTGGCCCGCCGCGCACAGACGACACCCGTGGTCGAAGCCGATGCGCTGCGCGCTGCGATAGCCGCCGTCTACACCTCGCCCGAGGACGGGCACCTGCAGAAGCTGGCGGCAGCGGTCGCCGCGACCCGCTGGACCACCGTCCTGGCGGGCGGTCCCGGCACCGGCAAGACCTACACGGTCGCACGCATTCTCGCGGTACTGGACGCCCTGCAGGGACCCGGCCTCCGTATCGGACTGTGCGCGCCGACGGGCCGGGCGGCGGCTCAGCTGCAGGCCTCGGTGGAAGCGGAGTCGACGGTTCCCGTCACGGCGCACGCGGTCACGCTCCACTCGTTGCTCGGCTGGCGCCCGGGTGCCAACCCGAGGTACGGCCGCGGGCGGACACTGCCGCACGACGTCATCGTCGTCGACGAGACCTCGATGCTGTCGATGACCGCGATGAGCCGTCTGCTCGACGCAGTCCGTCCGGATGCACGGGTGATCTTCGTCGGTGACCCGCATCAGCTCGCGTCGGTCGAGGCCGGAGCGGTGCTCGCGGATCTCGTCGAACGGGCGGATGTCGCTGGAGTGCAAGGAGATTCGGGAACCGTGACGGCGGTATCACAGGCCGCGCTCGAGGCGGTGGGCCTGGATGCTGATCATGAACTGGAACCCGAGGACACCGATCATCTCGCCGGTGGCGTGATCACCCTGCGGCGCCAATTCCGTTTCGGCGGCGGCATCTCGCGGGTCGCGGCGGCCGTGAACGCCGGTGACGCAGACGAAGTCCTGAGACTGGTCGCCGCGGACGACGTCCCGAACGTCGAACTCGTGGCGCCCGACGACCTCGATGCCGTCCGTGCCGATCTCGTCGAATGGGGCCGGGCGCTGCGGGCAGCGGCCCGTCGTGCCGATGCCGACGGGGCGCTCGACGCGCTCGACGCCCACCGGGTGCTGTGCGCGCACCGGGAGGGGTCATGGGGTGTCCGTGGCTGGTCGGCCAGGATCACCGAGTGGCTGGGCACCGCCGGCGCCGAGCTGGCCGGATGGTATGCTGGACAGCCCATCCTGGTCACCGCCAACGACCGCCAGACGGCGACGTTCAACGGCGACACGGGCGTGGTGATCGCCGATCCCGAGGGCCGGACGCAGGGGGCCGACGGCGTCCGGGTCGCCTTCCGTCGCGGCGGATCGGTGCGACTCCTGCACCCGACGCAGCTCGCCGACGTCGTGTCGGTTCACGCGATGACCATCCACCGCAGCCAGGGCAGCCAGTTCCGACAGGTCACGGTGATCCTCCCGCCCACGGGCTCAGAACTGCTCACCCGGGAGTTGCTGTACACCGCCATCACCCGCGCCCGCGACCACGTGCGGATCGTCGGGACACCCGAGGTGCTGGCCGCGGCGGTCGACCGCCGCGTGCAGCGGGCCAGCGGTCTGCGATCGGCGGTGACGCCGTTCGACGACCGGGATGATCGAGCGACGCCGCCTCCCGGCACACCCACCCCGTTTCCGTGAACCCACCCGGTCCGAGCGCGGTGGGAATCCGGAAAAGGGGTGGGTGTGCGGGCCGCGGCACCTCCCGGTCGACCCGACACCGCCTAGATCAGGTCGCAACCACCGGGGACGAGGTCGCGGCGCTGATAACACTCGACGCCGAGCAGCTTCTCCTGGATGTCGTCGGGCAGCGACATGAAGCCGGAGATGGCCCGGCTGCGATCGATCTCCGAACGGTGGGCGGTGACGGCTGCCCTCTTGCGGGCCGCGAGATCCGACACGTCGACCACCACGTCGATCTCCGACTCCGGAGTGCCGGGTAGCTGCTCCCGGGGGATGTCCGCGAACAGACTCTCCGCGAGGATGTCCATCATCCACTTCGGGATGGTGGCGAAGTACAGCGAACGCACGCGCCAGGCCGGCCCGGCGCGGTGATAGAGCTTCGTCGACGCCGCCGCGTCGGCCGCCGCGCACGCGAGCCGGTGCGCGTGGACGTGGTCGGGGTGACCGTAGATACCCAGCGGGTCGTAGGTGATCACGATGTCGGGTTGCACTGCCCGGATGTGGTGGGTGAGCGCACGGACCTGTTCGTCGAACGACGCCTCGCACAGCCGCTGCGCATCGGGTGCGGATTCTGGTCGCCGGTCGTCGGCATAGCCGAGCATGATCGGCGGGCGCGGCATGCCGAGGATGTCGACCGCGTCGGCGAGTTCGCGGTGCCGGACGGTGCCGTCGGTCCAGGTGCACATCACGAGGTCGACCTCGCCGCCGGCGTCGGTGTGACGCGCGATCAGGCCACCGGTCCACAGTGATTCGTCGTCGGGGTGCGCGTGCACCAACAGCAGTCGGGGTGTGCCCATCCACCTGGCTTCCTGATCGTTCCCGCACGGCACGGATGTCGCGGGGGGTAGTCGGTCCCCGACCCAGGGTAGCCACACCACCGCTCGGTAAAGTCGGTGTCCGTCACACGTGTCGCACCGGCGCGGAGATTTTCATCCGTCCGGTGCACGAGAACAGAACATGGAGGTCTGCGATGAGCGCTCAGCCCGAAGTCCACGAGTTCCAGGCCGAGACCCGGCAGCTGCTGGATCTCATGGTCCACTCGATCTACTCCAACAAGGACAGCTTCCTGCGCGAGCTGATCTCCAACGCGTCCGACGCACTGGACAAGCTGCGGCTGGAGTCCCTGCTCGACAAAGACCTCGACGTCGACACCTCCGACCTCCACATCACGCTCGACCCCGATGCCGAGGCCCGGACCCTCGTCGTGGCCGACAACGGCATCGGCATGACCCGCGACGAGGTCGTCGGCCTGATCGGCACGCTGGCCCGTTCGGGCACGGCCGAGTTGCGCCGGTCGCTCGCGGAGGCTCGCGCGAACGGGGTGTCCGACGCGGCGGCCGAGGAACTGATCGGTCAGTTCGGCATCGGCTTCTACTCGACGTTCATGGTCGCCGACAAGGTCACGCTGGTGACCCGTAAGGCGGGGGAGAGCACCGGCACCCGCTGGGAGTCGACCGGCGACGGAACCTACACGATCGACGACGTCCCCGACGCCCCGCAGGGCACCTCGGTCACGTTGGCGCTCAAGCCCGTCGACACCGAGGATCACCTCTACGACTATTCGGATCCGACCAAGCTCCGCCAGCTCGTGAAGCGGTACTCGGACTTCATCGCGTGGCCGATCCGGATGGACGTCGAGAAGACCGTTCCGGTGGAGACCCCCGACACCGAGGCCTCCGACGCCGACGACGCGGACGAGAAGAAAGCGCCGGAGACGAAGACGGTCGTCGAGGCCGAGACGATCAACTCGATGAAGGCGCTCTGGGCCAAGTCGCGCTCGGAGGTGACCGACGAGGAGTACCAGGAGTTCTACCGGCACGTCTCCCACGCCTGGGATGCGCCGCTGGAGACCATCACGCTGCAGGCCGAGGGCACCTTCGAGTACCAGGCGCTGCTGTTCATCCCGACGCAGCCACCGTTCGACCTGTTCATGCGCGACAGCAAGGTCGGCATCCACCTCTACGTCAAGCGCGTCTTCATCATGGACGACTGCGCCGAACTGATGCCGGAGTACCTGCGCTTCGTCAAGGGTGTCGTCGACGCGGCCGACCTGTCGCTGAACGTGTCCCGCGAGATCCTGCAACAGGACCGCCAGATCCGCGCGATCCGTCGCCGGCTCACCAAGAAGGTGATCTCGACGGTCACCGAGATGCGCGCCGGCCGGCCCGACGACTACCGCACGTTCTGGGATGCCTTCGGCCGGGTGTTCAAGGAAGGTCTGGTCAACGATCCGGACAACCGCGAGGCGCTCCTCAAGGCCTCGTCGTTCGCGACCACCCACTCCGAGGACGAACTGACCACACTCGCCGACTACATCGGCCGGATGAAGAGCGGTCAGGACACGATCTACTACATGACCGGCGAATCGCGTCAGCAGATCGTGAACTCGCCGCACATGGAAGCGTTCCGCGCCAAGGGAATCGAGGTTCTCGTCCTGTCCGATCCCGTCGACGAGATGTGGGTCTCGGCGGGTGCGGAGTTCGACGGCAAGTCGTTCCAGTCGATCGCCAAGGGCGCCGTCGACCTCGACGGTGACGACGAGGACGCCGACGATTCCGCCAAGGAGGAGCAGAACAAGACCTACGCCGACCTGCTGGGGTGGCTCACGAGCACCCTCTCCGACGACGTGAGTGAGACGCGACTCTCGTCGCGCCTCACCGAGTCGCCGGCGTGCCTGGTCGGTGACACGTTCTCGATGTCTCCGCAGCTGGAGAAGCTCTACCGGGCGTCCGGTCAGGAATTCCCCAAGTCCAAGCGGGCACTGGAGCTCAACCCTGATCACCCGCTCGTCGCCGCGCTGAACAAGGCCTACGGAGCCGGGGATCACGAACAACTGGTGCCGACGGCGAAGCTGCTGTACGGCATGGCCGTGATCGCCGAGGGCGGTGAGCTCGACGACCCGGCCGAGTTCGCGAAGCTGTTGGCCGGTCGGCTGACCGAATCGTTCGCGGCGAGCGGACCGTCGGCCGGTTCGGAGTCCTGATCGGTCTGTCCAGACCACGGGTACGCCGCACGTGAGCCGCCGAAGACGGATCGTCGTCTTCGGCGGCGTGGCGGTTGTCCTGGCGGTGGTGCTGGTCGCCGCGCTCGTCGTCGGGCTGGCCCGCGAGGACGAGCGGGCGGCCACCCCGTCCGAGGCGGTGCAGACCTATCTCGACGCGCTCGCCGATGCCGACGCCGACGCGGCTCTGGGTGTCATCGATCCGCGCCCCGACACCCGGTTTCTGTCCGACAACGTCCTGCGGGCTCAACACTCCGCGGCGCCGCTGGGCGACATCGAGGTCCGGTCTGCTGCCGACGGTGCGCCGGAGGAGAACGTCCGGGCAAGATACCGGATGGGTGCCCGGGTCATCGACACCGAGATCCGGACCGTACGGGTCGCCGACGGCTGGGCCGTCGTCGACGGCGCGATCGCGGTCCGGATCGAGTCGCTACGGGTTGTGCAACCGACGTTCTTCGGCGGCGAGGTCGAGGAAGGGGACACGGTGCACGTGTTCCCCGGACCGCAGCGCTGGGGCTCCCGCGACACCGACTTCGTCGCGCGCGTCGCAGACGACGATCCTCCGACCACGCCGAGAGGACCCATGTCCGTCCGCGTCGTCGGCGAACTGAGCGCCACCGGCGCCGGAGCCGTCAGCGATTCGGTGTCGGCGCACCTGACCGCGTGTGCGGCGTCGACCCAGGCCGATGCGGGGCGGCAGGTCGCGGGCTGTACCCAACGGTTGTACCGCTCCGCGGTGGACGGCAGTGTGCGGTGGACGGCTCCGAAAGACCTGTCCGGGCTGCGTTATCTGCTCCGTGTTCCGGTTTCGGATGCGAGTGGGGACAGCAGCCGGGACGGGTCGGGTCTGGGTGTCGTCGACGTCGTCGGCCCGGTGCGCTGGCGGGTGTCCTACACCCCCGAGTACGACGCGGACGGCCCCCGGGTGGAGACCGTCGACGAGCAGTACCTCGTGGGCCATGTCGACCTCACCGAGAGCAGTCCCGAGTTCGTCACCGACGGCTGACCCACCGAGTTCCGACCAGGTCGGGTCAGCGCGGTCGCAGCCGGAACACCGGGATGCGGCGGTCGGTGCGCTTCTCGTACAGATCGAAGTTCGGCCACACCGCCCGCAGCGTCTGCCAGGCCGCGTCCCGCTCGGCGTCGACCAGTTCGGTGGGCACCGCCTCCGACACCTCACCGTGGACGATGATCTCGATCTCGTCGGCAGCGCGGAGGTTGAAGACCCACGCCGGCATCTTGGGACCGCCGAAGTAGGAGCCTGCGATCAACCAGTCCGACCCGTCCGGGACGGCCAGGAGTTGCGTCGTCCGGATCGCACCACTCTTGCGGCCCGGGACCCGGATCGTGATGTTCGGCAGATCACCGATGTCGAGCAGGCTCAGCCGCTGTCCCGACACAGATTGAAGAACGCTGTCGCACCTGACGATCTGCGGGAGGAAGCGAGGCATCCAGGAGATCGACCCGATCTTCACCGCGAGTCCGCGCCGCACCGTCATGCGCCCAGTGTGTCACGGGGATTCGGCGAATCGACGTCGACTCCCCGGACCCGTGYCGAGTCTCCGCCGACGCCGTGACGGTTCGATGCCCTCCGGGCGGATGGGCACCGAGGTAGCGTTGCGGTCCGTGACGACCGGTGACAGCGTGACGCACATCTTGATCGACGGCGGCCAGACCGGCACCCGCGTGCGGATCGAGACGCCCGACGGTGGTTCCGACCACGACGCGCCCCCGATCCGTACCGACCGACCGGTCGTGGAGCAGATCGCCGCAACCGTGCGGGACATCCTTCGAACGGCGATGGTGAGGTCGGGTCCCGACGGGTCGCCCGGCCCGTCGGTGGTCGCGGCCGGCGTGTCCGGACTGACCCCCGGCGCCTCCCGCCCCATCGATCTCCTCGCCGCGCTCGCCGACGCAGGCGTCGACTCCGTTGCCCTCGCCCATGATTCGGTGACCGCGTATCTGGCCGCGAATCGTCACGAGTTCGGCGCGGTCACCGCGGTCGGGACGGGCGTGGTCACCCTCGGGGTCGGCCGGGGCGGTGTCCGCCGGGTCGACGGCTGGGGATACCTCTTCGGCGACGCCGGTAGTGCCTACTGGATCGGGCGGTCGGGCATCACCGCGGCACTGCGCGCCTTCGACGGCCGGGGGCCCGAGACGGCACTCCGCGTGGCCACCGAGGAGGAATTCGGTCCGCTGGCCGAGTTGTACATGTCGGTGCAGGCCGACCCCGACCGCGTCGCACGCATCGCCGCGTTCGCCCGGGCGGTCGACGCCGCATCGGAGGCCGGGGATGCGGCGGCCCAACAGGTCATCGACGACGCCGCCGACGAACTGGCGACGTCGGCGATGACCGCGCTCGACCGCAGCGGCCGCGGGCCCGGCGAGCCAGCACGCGTGAGCTGGGTCGGCGGTGTGATGTCGGCCAGTGATCGACTCCGAAACCGGTTCGTCGACACCATCTCTCGCCGAGCCCCGGAGGTGTCCGTGGAACCGCCGCACGGCCCGCCCTTCGACGGCGTCCGACTCCTCACCGATCTCGACGCCGCACACCCGCTGGCCGAGCACGTCTACCGTGGGACCTCTGCTCCCTGAGCCGAAAGAAGCGGCCCCCATTGCTCCCTAATCCAAAGGAACGACATGACCATTGCTCCCTGAGGTGCGAGGAGCGCCAGCGACGAGCCACGAAGGGCCTGGTGAGGCAGGTTGCGGAGCCCTTCGTGGCTCGCTTCGCTCGCACCTCAGGGAGCAGAGATGTGGAAGCCCACGCGTGTTCTTTCGTAGTCCACGACGGCCGCCAGGCCGCAGGTACTGAGGTGCGAGGAGCGCAAGCCGCCGGGCGGAGCAAGCGACCACGGAGCGCGTTGAGGTCGACGAGCCTCGAAGCTCAGGGCGACTCAGCGGCCCTTGAACTCGGGTTTGCGCTTCTCGAAGACGGCGGTGATGGCCTCGGTGAGGTCCTCGCTGGGCAGGAACGCGGAGTTCCACGCGGCGACGTAGCGGAGGCTGTCGTGGACGGCGGCGCTGCGCGAATGGTCGAGAACGGACTTGATGCCGTGGACCACGAGCGGCGGGTTGTCGGCGATCTCGCGGGCGGTCGAGCGGGCGAGCTCGAGCACGGCGGTCTGATCGTCGGCGACGTCGTTGACCAGACCGATCTTCTCGGCGCGGGCGGCGTCGATGTCCTTGCCGGTCAGCGCCAGCTCCCGCATGTGACCGTCGCCGATGATGAACGGCAGGCGCGCGAGTGTGCCCACGTCGGCGACCATCCCGACCTTCACCTCACGCACGCTGAACTTGGCGTCGGCGCTGGCGTAGCGCACATCGGCCGCGCAGATCAGGTCCACGCCGCCACCGATGCACCAGCCGGACACGGCCGCGACGACCGGCTTGCGACAGTCGGCGACCGCGGTGATGCCGGCCTGGAGTGTGCGCAGCGAGTCGAGGAATTCGGTGCGCGGCGCGGCTTTGGCGTCCCCGGCGAGGACGGCCGACAGCGTCCCGCCCATCGCGACGAGGTCGAGGCCGTAGGAGAAGTTCTTGCCCGACCCCGTCAGCACCACCGCGCGCACTTCCGGATCGGTGTCGAGGTGCCCGAACAGCTCTGGGAGTTCCTGCCAGAAGTCCGGTCCCATGGCATTGCCCTTGCCCGGGCCGATGAGGGTGACCTCGGCGATGTGGTCGGAGACGGTGATGTCGAACGCGGTCCAGGCGCGGTCGTTCCAGGCGTGGTCTGTCATGCGAGGGAGCCTACTCGGCGGTCAGAACCGGCGGTGTCCGGATCCGCCGACGGCGACCGGTCGGGCCGAGAGCGGTGCGTCGACCCTGTTAGATGGGTACATGAGCGGATACATCCAGGAGGACATCGACCCGGAGGAACTCGCGCACCGGACCGAACTCGCGTCCGCGATCGCGGGCAGCGTCCGGGACTTGATCGATGCGACGGTGCGCACCGAGGTCGGTGAGACAGACATCGCGGAGGCGAGGCGGCTCATCGCCGCCGCCACCGAGATCCTCCGGAAGGACCAGCTGCCGGGCCCGTTCGGCATCCGATTCAACTCCGACGGCACCAAACGGTCCTGGGGCAATGCCGTTCTGGGGCGGCGGAACCCGATCGCACCGCCGGTCGAGCTCCATCACGAATCCGAGTACAGCTGGCTCGAGGTCGCACTCGGTCCCCAGTACGAGGGTCCGGCCGGACTCGTCCACGGCGGCGTGCTCGCGCTCGTCTTCGACCAGCTGCTGGGTTCGACCGCGGAGTTCCAGGGTGTGCCCGGGATGACCGGCACCCTCACCGTCCGGTATCGGCGCGGTACGCCGCTCGGGGTGATCCGCGGCGAGGCGCGCGTCGATCGGGTCGAGGGTGTGAAGACGTTCGTCACAGGGACGATCTCGGTCGACGGCCAGCTCACGGCCGAGTCCGAGGGCATCTTCATCCTGCCGCGGTGGGCTCGCGGTGAGGTGCCCGACGCCATGCGGAACTCGGTCGGCGAGGGCTGAACGCCGCGGGCCGGCCCGTCGCCCGACGACCGGTCAGACCTCCGCGGGAGTCGATCGCGGCCCTACGGGTGAGTAGCGCGCACACAGGAACGCGCCGTTGCGTGCGAAGTCCTGCAACTCGAAGTCGTAGGCGCGCGGGAAGAGTGGTCGGCCCGACCCCAAGGTGACGGGCGCGATCGACACGATGACGTCGTCGAGCATTCCGGCTTCGGCGAACTGCGCGGCGAGGTCGCCGCCGCCCACGACCCAGACGTGGCGGTCGCCCGCTGCGTCGACCAGACGGTCACGGAGGTCTGCGGGGCTCCCGGCGACCACCGAGATGGTGTCCGACACCGGCGTCAGTGACTGATGGGTGAAGACGAACGTCGGTATGTCGTATGGCCACGGCTTCCCGTCGGAGACCTCGTGGTCGAGGATCCACCGGTAGGTCGTCGCGCCCATCACGGCGACACCGACCTGCCGGAAGAAGTCGTCGTAGTTCATCGGCCCGCCCTCCTCGAGCGGCTGGCTGAGCAGCCAGTCGAGGTTGTCCCGGTCGTCGGCGAGGAAGCCGTCGAGGGTCGTTGCCGTGTAGTAGCGGAATGCCATCAGAATCCTCCGGAGTGTTTGCGGTGCCACATGATCGGGTCGGGATCGAGAGTCGGGGCGGTGACGTCGACGCCGGAGTCCCGCAGCATCCAGCGGGCGACGAGCCGACGATGTGCGGAGAACGTCAACACGTGCGCGACGATCTGGGAGAGCAGGAACGATTCGGGTGGGTCGCACAAGGCGTCGATCACGCGGTCCTGCCACGCGCCGCGTCGGTCGATGTCACGGATCAGGGCGAGCCAGCGCGGTGCGATGTCGCGATGCAACTCGATGAGGTCGGTCAGTTGGGTCAGTGCGGCCGGCGGCAGGTCGGCTCCCTCGATCGTCGACAACCAGGGGAGTTTGTCGCCGACGAGATGGGAAATGACCTCTGCGAGAGACTCTTCCGGTCCACTCCAGGACAGCAGCTGGTTACCCGCGAAACGCGGCGCGGTCCACGACGCGGCGTCGAGCCCCTTCGCGGCGTCGAGGAGCGCCTCGATGTCGTCGAGGTCGTGGCGAATCATGAGCATCACCACGTTGCCCGCATCCTCGGTCGTGGGTGAGCCGCTGTCGACGTACAGCGCAGTGGGCGAGTGGAAGTGGATGCCGTTCGGCGCCGGCAGCCAGTGGCTGTGCTCTCCCACCGCACCCATGCGGCCGGGACTGTGTCCGAAGGCGCGGCTGAAGGCACGCGAGAAGCCGTCGACGGACGAGTACCCGGACTCGAAGGCCACGTCGGTCACCGACTGTCCCCGCTGGAGGAGCCACGCGGCACGTTCGAGGAGGACGCGGCGCCGCAGGGCCACCGGTGCCTCGCCGGCACCGCGCCGGACCTGCCGGGTGAAGTGGAACGGCGACGCGTAGGCGCCCGAGGCCATGTCGTCGAGCGAGGTGTTGTCCTCGGACAGCACCGCGTCGAGAAGCTGCCGGAGACGGTCACGGTCGGTAGAGGTCACCCTCTGAGTATGGAACCGCGAAAGCCGTTCCCGCCCGACCGAAATTGCTCCACCGGGCGGCGGTGCCGATCAGTCCCTCGTCAGCAGGGGGATCAAACGTTCGGTCTTGGCCTCGGTCCAGCCCGGCGGCTGCAGGATCTTGGCCCAGGCTGCCGGGATCGCGGACATGTAGTTGTGTCCGTGGCCGTCGGGGACTCCGACCGACACCGCCATGTCGGCGCTGACCTGCAAGAAGGTCACGAACGGGATCCACCGCATCGCCGACAGCACGTCGCGTCCGGGTTCCTCCTCGAGCCAGTCYGGCTCGCGGAGGATCAGTCGCGGGTTCCACCACGAGATCGGATCGGAGGCGTGCTGCAGATACACCGCGCGACCCGACGGCGACGTCCACTCGGTGGTCGGCTTGTCGAGGTCCGGTGCGTCGGCGATGAACCGGACCTGTCGACCGTCGTCGTAAGTGGGCAACACTTCCGGGGTCCCGTCGTCGCGTGACCCGGTCGTGTCCACCCACAATTTGTTGTTGAAGGTCGGTCCGCTGAACAGGGCACCGTCAGTGCGCGCGCTCAGCGCCGGGATGGTCCCGAACGCCGACTCGGCCGCGAAGGAGCCGAGGCTCTCGCCGAAGACGACGAGCTTGGGGCGTTGGGCCTCAGGTACCTCGCGCACCCGTTCCGAGACCGCCTCGAAGAGCGCCTGCCCGGCCTGCCGCGCGCGTTCCTTGTCGACGAGGAACGACAACCAGCTCGGCAGGTACGAGTACTGCATGCTCACCGTCGCCGTGTCGCCGTTGTACATGTACTCGAGCGAGTCCACCGTCGCCTGGTTGATCCATCCGGTGCCGGTGGTGGAGGCGACCGCGATGAGTTTGCGCTGCAACCCGCCGGCGCGCACGAGTTCCTCTGCGGCGAGTTCGGCATTGGCACGCAGATCTGTACCCGAGCCGAGCCCGACGTAGGCGCGGATCGGTTCCATGGCGGGGGACCCGTTGAACGCGCTCAGCTCTTCCACGGTGGGCGACACCGAGATGAAGATCCGGCCTTGACGCCCGAGCGAATCCCAGGTCACCAGCGAACCCGGACCGCCCGAACGCTGCGGGGTGGTCGGCGGACTGGAGTCCGCCGTCGTTTCGTCGTTGACCGCCGCGAACGACGAGTTCAGCGCCTGCATACCGTAGTTGGCGACGACGCCGTTGAGGACCAGCACCGTGATGATGATCGCGATGGTCGCCGCGGCGAAGGCCGAGATACGCGGCGGCGCCACGCGATTGAGTTTCCGGACGAGCCACTTCACCCCGTCGCCCCACGCCTGCCCGATGGTCATCAGCAGGGCGAAGACCACCACGGCGATGAGCAGGATCTGCGGGTAGGCCGTCCAGGACAGGAGGTCGACCCCCATCATCGTCCGGACCTGGTCCTGCCACCGCTGGAACGCGACCAGCATGACGACGGTGCCCGCGATCGCGGCCAGGCCCAGCGCCGCCCAGAGCCGGCGCATCGGCGCGGGCCAGGGTTCCTCCCGGGAGATCATGTAACGGATCAGCCAGGACACCAGCACACCGAGGCCGTACCCGACCGCGGCCGAGGCCCCGCTCACGATGCCTTGGAACAGCGGCCCGCGCGGCAGGAGCGACGGCGTCACCGACAGCCACAGAAAGACGAGCGCGACCGTCAACCCGACGCAGGAATACCGGTGGAGCCGCCGCCGCCACCACGACGGCGTCTTCTCTTCTGCCGGGCCGGTGGCGCCGGACTGCTCCGGAACCGGTGCGTCGTCCGGTTCCGGAGCGGCAGGTGGTTGCGAGGTGGGCGTGGTCGACGACACGTGGGTTCCTCTTTTCTCGAGAACCCGAAAACCGTAACACCGATCGCGGTGTGGCAGCGGCGCTTACGGCGACCGTGACCGTCGTGCCATCCAGCGGCGTCCGTTACTTGACCTCGGACCGCAGAATACGTAGCACCCCGAACGCCAGGGGCAGTCCGATCCAGATCACTGCCGAGACGAGCATCCTCGCCCATTCGCCCCCGGTCGCCCAGTCGCCCTCTTGAAAGGGCACATTCGTCAGGCCGGTGTCCACCCACTGTCCGAGGTTGTCCTTGAACCACGGGACCAGCTGGCTGACCACGGTCAGAGCGGTGGGCAGCGCGAAGTAGGCGACGATCGCGCCCGGGGTGTTCAGGATCAGGGCGGCGAAGCCGAAACCGAGCAGCAAGCCGAAGGTCTGCGAGACAAACGAATTCACGAACCCGGCGAGCGTGAGGTCCCAGGAGCCGGCGGGATCGGGGAACGCCAGACCGGCGATCCCGTTGCCGATGACGCCGAGGATGAGCGCGACCGCGACCGCCGCGACGGCGGTGAGGAGCGCCGCCACCAGCTTCGCTCCGACGACGCGCTGCCGTCGGGGTTCGAGGGTGAATGTCGTCAGCGCGGTGCGTTGGCTCCACTCCCCGGTCACGAGCAGGATCGCGAGGATGGGCAGGATGATGGCGGTCGGGATGTTCATCATCCCGAAGAACTGTCCGAGGTTGAGGTTCTCGGGGCTGTTGCGGTTCGCGATGAGCATCGCGATCACGACGATCGCCGCGATGACTCCGATCGAGGCGGTCAGCCAGAAACCCGCACGCGTGTCGACGAGCTTGCGCAGTTCGACGCGGACGAGTCGGGAGAACGGGATTCCGGGGCGCTCGACGTCGATCACGTCGGTGTGCGGCACGGGGGTGCCGAAGTCGGCGAGGGTCATCGGGCTGCTCCTTCGAGTGTGGTGTGTTCACGCTGGGTGTCCGCGGTCAGCTGCAGGAACATCGCCTCGAGCTAGGCGCCGTCCGCGGGCCGCAGCTCGGTGAGGACGACGCCGACGGCGGCCGCGGCGCGGCCCACGTCGACGGGGTCGGCCTCGACATCGAGTCCGCCGGAGGCGTTGCGCTGCACGGTGATCCCGGCTGCGTTCAGCGCCTCGCCGAGGGTCGCGTCGTCGAGTGATCGGACGCGTGTCCCGGCGCCGGCGAGCAGTTCGTCTTTGGTGCCCTGGGCCACGATCCGGCCGTTGCCGATCACGACGATGTCGTCGGCGACGATCTCGATCTCGTGCAACAGGTGCGACGACAGCAGCACCGTGCCGCCGCGATCGGCGTACCCGCGCAGCAGGGTTCGCATCCAGTGGATGCCCGCCGGGTCCAGTCCGTTGGCCGGTTCGTCGAGGATCAGGATCTTCGGGTCCCCGAGCAGGGCTGCGGCGATACCGAGACGCTGGCGCATGCCGAGGGAGTAGTTGCGCACTCGTCGCCCGGCCTCCTCCGGGGTGAGGCTGACCAGCTCGAGCATCTCGTCGACGCGGTCGTGGCCGATGCCCATGGTCATCGCCGACAGTCGCAGGACCTCCGCGCCCGTCCGGCCGGCGTGCTGAGCCGAGGCGTCCAGGAGGATGCCGACCTGCGTGCCGGGATTCGGGATGGACCGGTAGTCGACGCCGTAGAGTTGCGCCACCCCCGACGTCGGCGGCGTCAGCCCGGCGATGATCCGCATCGTCGTCGACTTCCCGGCGCCGTTGGGGCCCAGGAATCCGGTCACCTGCCCGGGGCGGCAGGTGAAGGACACGTCGTCGACTGCGACGTAGTCGCCGTAGCGCTTCGTCAGATTCTTCACTGTGATCATGTCGTCCATCGTGTCGTTCCCGGATGGCGCGCACATCGGACCTCCGGACAGCGTCGTATCGACCGAAAGTCGTAGGGGTCGACACCCATCGGGAGGGCGCGGGCACCACCGGCGCCCGACTACGGTGACGGTTGTGCGTCCTGAGCAGTACCAACCACCGATGACGTGGGCCGGCCGATTGTGGCGGCTCGCGGTGATGCTCTGCGTCTCGGCCGGCACCTTCGCCACCCGTGCGTCGTACCTGTGGGACGAGGCCCGGTGGTGGTTCGTCGCCGACCTCGCACTCGGGGTGCTCTCCTACATCGTCATCTGGTGGCGCCGAAGCCATCCCGTACCGGTCACGACGTTCACGAACATCGTGACCATCGTGTCGTCGTCGTCTCTCGGACCGGGCATTCTCGCCATGGTGTCCCTGTCGACCCGGCGTCGGTGGCGCGAGATCATCCCGCAGGCGGTGTTGTCCGTTGTCGCGGGGATCATCGCCCTCGCCTTCTTCGCCACTCCGACCGAGGCGAACGATCCCGTCATCGTCAGTTACTCGGTCACGGTGGTCGCGACGGCGGCGATGGTCGCGTGGGGTCTCTACATCGGTTCGCGGCGTGAGCTTCTCGCCAGCTGGCAGGCGCGCGCGCTGGCCTCCGAGGCCGAACAGCAGGCGAAGGTGATGCAGGCGCGTTCGCTCGAACGGGCGCGGATCGCACGCGAGATGCACGACATCCTCGCGCATCGGATCTCGGCGATGAGCATGTACGCGGGCGCATTGGCCTACCGTTCGGACCTGTCCGGAGAGCAGATCCGCGAGACGGCGCAGACCATCCAGGAGACCTCGCACCTGGCGTTGACCGAGCTGCGGGAGGTGCTCGGGGTTCTGCGGGAGGGGCCCGGCGACGCCGCGCCCGAGGAACCGCAAGGGGTTCCGGACCTGGCCGCGCTGATCGAGGAGGCGCGCCGGCTGGGGATGCGTGTGGACAGCCGATGCGACATCGATGTGAATTCGCTGGGCCCGGCGATCTCACGCACGCTGTATCGGTGTGTGCAGGAAGCCTTGACCAATGCGCGGCGTCATGCGCCGAGCGCGCCGGTGACCATGCACATCCGGGGCGGACCCGAGCACGGTGTGGATCTGCTCGTCGAGAATCCGCTACCGCTGACGGCGGGTTCAGGTGTTCCCACACCAGGATTCGGCCTCGTCGGCCTGGCCGAGCGGGTCGGGTTGCACGGCGGCAGGCAGTCGGTGACCGTGAGCGACGACAAACGGTTCCTGTTGCACGTCTGGTTACCGTGGCAGTCATGACCGCCCGCATCATGATCGTCGATGACGACCCCCTCGTCCGTTCCGGACTCCGGCTCCTCCTCGGCGGTGATGCCGGCCTCGACATCGTCGCGGAGGCGGGCAACGGGCAGGAGGCCCTCGACACCCATGCCACGGCGCCCGTGGATCTCGTCCTCATGGATCTGCGGATGCCGGTGCTCGACGGGATCGCGGCCACCGGCCGCTTCAAGGCACTGGCCTCGCCACCCGCGATCATCGTGCTCACGACCTTCGACGCCGACGACTACGTGGTCCGCGCACTCGCGATGGGTGCCGACGGATTCCTGCTCAAGGACACGCCACCCGACGAGATCGTCGCGGCCATCCACCAGGTGCTCGACGGTCGACCGGCCCTGAGTCCCTCGGTGACCGCCGCGTTGATCAAACAGGTCGTCACCAGCGGCGGTCACCGGACCTCGTCCGCCGTCGAACGAGTCGACCTACTCACCGCACGCGAGCGTGATGTGGCCGTCGAACTCGCCCGAGGGGCGTCGAACGCCGAGATCGCCGAACGGCTCTACATGAGTCTTGCGACGGTCAAGGCGCACATCTCGCACATCTTCACCAAACTCGACGCGGGCAACCGGGTCCAGGTCGCGATCCTCATGCACGACGCCGGGATGGTGTGAAGTCGACACACCCACCCCTTTTCCGTGAACCCACCCGGTCCGAGCGTGGTGCGTTTACGGAAAAGGGGTGGGTTTGCGAATTCCGTGGGCGCGGAGCCCCCTACCTGCCGGTTGAGCCTGCCGGAACCCCCGGGCCCGTCACCAGCGGAAGGTCCAGTGTGGTGCGAAGTCCCGCGGGCCCATCGACCACCGCGGGAATGGCGTTCACGATCCGGCCGGCCGCGGCGACGATGGCGGCGTGGTTGTGGTCACCCTTGCGGCTCGTCGGCATGATGTCGACGGTGTACGACGGTTCGCCGGTGATCTCGACGCGGTAGCACCCGCCGGGCTGAGCCGGTTGCGCCCAGTCCGACCGCAGGTCACCTCGAAGCCGCGTCACGTGCTCGATGACGATCACGGGTTCGCCGGCCACCTTGCCGATGATCTCGAAACGCACGGCCGCGCGGGTACCCGCAGCGATGTGACCGGCCGCGATGTCGAAATCCTCCGGCGCAGGCTCGCTTTCGGAGATCTCCTCGATGTCGTCGACGGTGACGCCGAGACCGGCGGCGAGTTGCCGGATAGTCGTGCCCCATGCCAACCCCAGTACCCCCGGCAGGAACAGCATGGGTGTCTCGTCGAGCGGTTTGCCGAAGCCCATGACGTCGAACATGACGGTCGCCCCGTCGTAGGTCGCGTAGTCGGCGATCTCCATGCAGCGCACCTGCTCGATGTGCTGGCAGGTGCCCGCGAAGACGAACGGGATGAGGTCGTTGGCGAACCCGGGATCGACGCCGGTCACGAACAGGCTGGCACCGCTGCCCGCGGTGGTCTCGTCGATCTTGGCGATTGCCCTCGCGGGCATCACATCCCAGGGGTATTGGAGCGTGTTGGGGGAGGATCCGACGACGTCGATCCCGGCGGCGAGGATGCGCACCACATCGTCGAATGCCTCGACCGGACGCGTGTCACCCATGGCGCAGTACACGACACAATCCGGCTTCGTCGCGATCACCTCGTCGAGGTCGCCCACCGCCAGGACTCCGGTGGGTGTCTCCAGCCCGGCGAGCGTCGCGGCGTCGACACCGACTTTTTCAGGAGTGGACACGCAGACGGCCACGAGTTCGAACCGCGGGTCCTCGATCAGCTGGGTGAGGCACAACCGGCCGACGTTGCCGGTTCCGACAAGAGCTACCCGGAAGGACATGGCGTGGAACTCCTTGTGTTCGATCGGCGCCGGTGGGGTGTGGTGTACACCTGTCCGGACGTTTGTCTGTTCAGTAGACCATTTTCCGGTGGAACCTGTTCTATTTTCGCGCTCGTCGCGGTAGCGTTGCCGCTCATGGGACGCGTAGACGACAAGGTTGCAGTGATCACCGGTGGTTCGCGGGGCATGGGCGCCGAGCACGCCCGGGCCCTCGTGGCCGAGGGGGCCAAGGTGGTGATCGGCGACATCCTCGACGACGAGGGCAAGGCGCTGGCCGCCGAACTGGGGGACGCCGCACGCTACGTCCACCTCGATGTCACCTCGCCCGAGGACTGGCAGACGACGGTGTCCACCGCGGTAAACGAGTTCGGCAAGGTCAACGTCCTGGTGAACAATGCCGGCATCGTGAACGGTTCGACGATCCAGAAGTTCCGGCTGGACAAGTGGAAGCAGATCCTGGACGTGAACCTGACGGGCACCTTCCTCGGAATCCAGGCGGTCGCGGACCTCATGATCGACGCCGGCGGTGGCTCGATCATCAACGTCTCGTCGGTGGAGGGCCTGCGCGGAAGTCCCTGGGCGCACGGCTATGTCGCGAGCAAGTGGGGCGTGCGTGGTCTGGCGAAATCGGTTGCGCTCGAACTGGCTCCGCACAACGTGCGGGTGAACTCCATCCACCCGGGTCTCATCCGGACGCCGATGACCGAGGGGATCCCCGACGACATGGTGACCGTGCCGATGGGCCGGGCCGCGGAGTCACGCGAGGTGTCGACCTTCGTGGTGTTCCTGGCCAGCGACGAGTCCTCGTACGCGACCGGTGCCGAGTTCGTGATGGACGGCGGCCTCAGCGCCGACGTGCCACACAAGTGAACGCCCACACCAGGACGACCATCCCGATCAGTTCGACGAGTGTCTGCGTGATCACCGTCGCCGCAGCCAGTTCCGCCCCGACCGGCAGCGCCAGCGCGAGTGGCAGGACGACGAGCGAGTTGCGGGTGGCTCCGGAGAAGACGACCGCCGTCGACGGCTCCGGGGCCAGGCGGAACATGTGTGCCACCGCGACACCGGCCGCCACCATGATCGCGAGGAACGCGGCGTAGACCGGGATCACCCCGGCGATGTCGGCAAAACGCGAACCGACGAGAGGTACCTGGGAACTCACGGCGACGAAGAGTACGGCCACCATGAGCGGGACCATCGTCATCGTGGCGCCGGCCGAGGTTCGACGACCCGCCTCGGACCGGTCCGCCCAAGCCTGCGTCAGCCACGCGAGTGCCAGCGGGCAGAGGATGAGGACCGCGAACGCCCAGAGGAACGGCTCCGGCTCGATCACCGACCGTCCGTCACCGAGCAGCAGCATCAAGTACAGCGGTGTCAGCAGCATCTGGGCGAGGAGCAGCAGCGGCGTCGCGGCAAGGAGTCGTCGGGCGTCCCCGCCACCGAGTCCGGCGAAGACGACGACGTAGTCGACGCACGGACACAACAGCACCAGTAGCGCGCCGAGACGGATCGCGTCGTCGGCGGGCAGCGCTGAGGACAACACGGCCACCAGAAGAGGCGCCACGACGAAATTCAGGAACAGCACTGCGACCAGGAACCGCCGGTCACGCAGCGATTCCAGGAGATCGGACCGGCGGATCTGCAGAAAGGTGACATAGAGCAGTGCGGCGAGCAGCGGCGTGATCGCAGACTCGAGGCCCTCGGCGGGACCGGGTGCGGCCAGTCCCGCACACAGTCCGGCGAGGATCGCGCCGAGATAGAGGGCGACCTGGTGACGTTCGAGGCGGTCGACGACGGTCGCGGGTCTTGGCACCGAATCATTCTGCGACACCGCGGCCGCGTTCACCGACACCGCCATGGCGCGGTACGGCAGACTCGACCGGGTAATCACCCCGTCCCGTCGCACCGACGTCGCGCTACTGGTCGTGGTGATCGTGTTCCTCGTCGCGGTGAACATCGGTGCGCATCTCGCGGACGGCCCGCTGTCGGTGGCGATCGTCCCGGTTGCCGCCGTCGTGGCCGTGGGCATCGCCCGCCTCGCCGGCCTCGGCTGGCGGGACCTCGGCCTGAGCCGTGCGGAACTGCGCGCCGGCATCCCGGTCGCCGTGGCCGCGGTCCTCGTGGTCGCGGCGGTGGTCTCGACAGCGGTCGCGATCCCGGCGACGCGTGAGTTCTTCCTGTCCGACCGCTACGACGACACCTCCGAGGCCCTCCTGGCGGCGTTCGTGATCATCCCGCTGCAGACCGTTCTCCCGGAGGAGGTCTTGTTCCGCGGTGTGCTGCAAGGGGTTCTGGGCCGGTTGTTCGCCCCGTTGACGACGCTGGTCGTCGGTGCGATCGCCTTCGGTTTGTGGCACATCCTGTCCTCGACCGGTCTCACCGCGGGCAACGAAGGCCTGAGCGGCGTACTGGGTGCCGGGACGGTTGCACAGATCGCCGGCATCGCAGGCGCGGTCGTGGCAACCGGGGCCGCGGGTTTCGTGCTCGGGTGGTTACGGCAACGCACCACAAGCCTCCTCGCACCGATCGCCTTGCACTGGGCACTGAACGCCACCGGGGCGATCGGTGCCGCGGTGGCCTGGCAGGTGTCGTAGACCGAACACCGCGGGTATGCGCGCAGCAGCACCACGAACCATGCTCCCTAATCCGAAAGAAGCCCATAACCCCTGCTCCCTGAGGTGTGAGGAGCGCAAGCGACGAGCCTCGAAGGGCCTGGTGAGACGTGTTGCTACACCCTTCGTGGCAGTGAGAATGGGTGTGGGTGGTTGACCGGGTTTGGGTCTGACTTACTTCGTGGCTGACGGTGCTGTCATGGGCGAGATGTGTCGGCCCGGAACTCCGGTCGATCACCTGCACCAAGTGACCTGTGAGGACCGGGGCGGGTGTGACCTGATTAGGACCCTGTCTGGCTGGTAGGCCGTGACTCTTCACTGTCCTGTCCACCCGCCCCGGTGAGGTCATCCCACACCGCAGTGAAGGGAGACACCGCCAGAATGGCTGAGACAGCAGTGACCAC
>NZ_LZMP01000008.1:0-105806 GCF_001691435.1 Gordonia sp. UCD-TK1
GTCGACCGGCGGGTCGCAGGTGTGGTCGACGTCGAGTGTCGACCGGCGGGTCGCAGGTGTGGTCGACGTCGAGTTCGGCCGGCACACCACGTGACGACGGGACACGCCCCGGCAGCGCATTGGCCAGCCGGTGCGCGACGACCGCATCCCGGGCGAACCGGGTGGCGACGTCGGTGACGGACATGTCGGCGAAGGCGCCGATCGTGCCGATCCCCAGCCGGCGCAGCAACTCCACGAGATCGGCACGGGACGGATCGCTCATGCTGGGTTCGACGGCGAGGTCGGCGACGGGGCGGCCGGCGAGGTACTCCCGGTCACCCCCGGGCTCCACCTGATGCCCGTGCCGGGCGGCGAGGACGGCGGTGAAGATCTCGTCGGCGATGCCGACCTGCGACTCGATGCCGCACGCCGACACCACGTCGACGAGCTCCTCCGCGAGCGCCTCCACCCCGCCGAAGTAGCGGGCGGCACGGTCGCCGGCGATCACCAGGAGACCCGGCCGGAGCACTTCGAGGGCGGGGATCACCTCGGCGACCGCGGCGACCACCGGTTCGAACAGCCGTCCGTCCCGGTTCTCGTCGGCGGCGACCACGGTCATCTCCGTGCACGCCGCCTGCGCCTGTCGCTTCCGCATCCCCCGCCGCACACCGGCGGCCCGTGCCGAGGCCGAACAGGCCACCACCCGATTCGCCGACAGCACCGCGACCGGATGCAGCGGGGGCAGATCCGCCTCGGCCGCCGCGGCCATCGCCGGCCAGTCCGGGCACCAGAGCGCGAGGATACGCCGAGACCCCGGCTCTCCGGAGGGCATCAGTTCGCCACCGCGAGCACCGGGGAGACGGTCGTCGCCGCGACCATCTCGACCGTGCGATCGGCACCGTGGCCCGTCGCCCGGAGCTCGACCTCGGTGCTCTCGGATTGCCGGCCGCGACCCGACACCGTGACCTGCAGCCGCATCCCGCCGATGCGGCCGTAGCCGCTGCGTGCGGAGTCGAGACCGGCCGCGCGGGAGGCGGGAGCAGACCGGCCGGGCAGGACCGGACTGTGCTGGTAGGTGAGGACACGGGCCTCGATGGCCAGTTGCGCACCCGGCCATGCACCACCGGTCACCAGCAGCACCGACGACTGCTTGCGCACGCGGCCCATGACCACCCGGGCACGCGAGGGGGTCACCATCTCGTTCCGCGTGCGGGCCCCCTCGCCGCCGCTCCCCAGGTCCAGGATCACCAGGTCCATACCGTCGAGCAGCACCGCTGCCACCTCGACCGGGTCGGGACCGGGATCGGGGATGGTGGCGATGCGGGACAGGTCGGCGCCCATCTCCGCCGCGGGCAGCAGACTCAACCGGGGCAACCCGACGATCCCCACCTGTCCACCCGCACGGGTCACCGAAGCGATCATCGCGATCAGCACCGAACGGGCGCCGTCGAGCCGGGCCACCGAACCTCGCGGAATGCCGTTGTGCGGCAAGATATCCGACAACGATTCCGGCACGGGGAGGACACCCACCGACCGGTCTCGGACCTCGACCACCCGCTGGTCGGGCCGACCGGACATGGCCGCCATCCGCCGGCGCAGACCCGCCAGCTCGTCGGCCCGGCCACCGGCCGCCGTATCGGTCACGGCCACACCAGCAGAGACATCCATTCCGGCACCCTCCAGTCGACATGAGTAGTTCTCGACGAGCCGGGAAGGTGCGCGCCATCAGGGTTCTCGACACAGTTCCCGAACGATCCCGAGGAAGGCCCCTCGTCCGCCGATCATTCGAACACTGTTTCGATTGTTCGAGAGTAGAACCAACCACCGACAAGCGTCAACTGAAGCCGAAAGCCGTTGCGCAGCATAGGATTTTCGTATCCACGTCGAATCCGCCCAGCTCAGCGGGCGCGGTCAGGACGGCACGGGTCAGAACAGGGTGAGGGCGTGCTGCAACTCGGGCGCGGCCACCGTCGCCGGCGAGTCGGGACCCGATTGCCGGAGACCGCCGGAACCGGCCAGGCCATGCCGGTGCACGAGCGGCTTCATCCGGTCACGCAGCCACGAGGAGTACTCCGGGGTGACATAGGCGCCACGCCCGTAGAGCCCCCGGTACCGGCGGATGAGCGCCGGATGCTCCCCCGCCAGCCACTCGAGGAACCACGGCTTGGTCGAGGATCGCAGATGCATCGGGAACGCGGTCACACCAGACGCGCCCGCCTCGGCGAGGGCCTCTAGCAACGAGTCGAGATGCGCGGTCGAATCCGTGAGGTACGGGATGACGGGGGCCACCATCACGTGCGGCGCGATGCCGGCGTCGGCGAGATCGCGGATCACCGACAGCCGCGCCTGGGGCGACGGCGTCCCCGGTTCGATCTTCTTCTGCAGGTCCTGATCGAGGATCGCCAGCGAGATCCCGACACTGACCGAGACCTCCCCCGCAGCCTGGCGCAACAGCGGCAGATCCCGACGGATCAAGGTGCCCTTGGTCAGGATGGAGAACGGCGTCCGGGACTCGGCGAGCGCGGAGATCACGCCCGGCATGAGTCGGTACCGCCCCTCGGCACGCTGATACGGGTCCGTGTTGGTGCCCAGCGCCACCGTCTCCCGGGTCCACGACCGGCGTTTGAGTTCCTTGCGCAGCACCGCCGCGACGTTGAGCTTCACCACGACCTGGGTGTCGAAATCGGTGCCCGCGTCGAGGTCGAGATATTCGTGCGTCGGACGGGCGAAACAGTAGCGGCAGGCATGCGTGCACCCGCGAAAGGTGTTGACCGTGAACTGGAACGGGAGCTGCGAGGCCTCCGGCACGCGGTTGAGCGCACTCTTGGCCAGCACCTCGTGGAATGTGACACCCTCGAAATCGGGCGTACGCACCGACCGCACCAGACCCGAGCGGCTCAGCCCCGGGAGCGACCCGTCGTCGACCTCGACCGCCTGATCCGACCATCGCATGATGGGAGTCGAACATACGTACGAGATGGCTGTCAAGTGCGGTGCCCGCGGCGTCGACCTCGCCGCTATCATCTCCGTATGTCGACGACCGCCGGAACCCACCATGCACCGGGTCCCCAGTACCTGGTGGCCGGCCGGTACCGTCTGAAATCGCGCATCGGCGGCGGCGGCATGGGAACCGTGTGGCTCGCCCGCGACCAGCTCCTCGACCGTGACGTCGCCGTCAAGCAGGTCGTCTCCACCGAGGGCCTCACCGAGGACTCCGCCGACAACGTGCGCAAGCGGGCCATGCGGGAGGGGCGGATCGCCGCGAAGCTCTCCCACCGCAACGCGATCGCCATGCACGATGTCGCTCTCGACCGCGGCGAGCCCTGGCTGGTCATGGAATACCTACCTTCCCGCAGTGTGGCCCAGATCTTGCACGCCACAAAGACTCTCGCGCCCGCCGAGGCCGCCCAGATCGGCGCCCAGGTCGCCGATGCGATGGTCGAGGCCCACGCCGCGGGGATCGTGCACCGCGACATCAAGCCCGGCAACATCCTCATCGCCGAGGGCGGACGGCAGACCGGCCTGGTCAAGATCACCGACTTCGGGATCTCGCGGGCGAAGGACGATGTCACTCTCACCCAGACCGGCGTGATCACCGGAACGCCTGCGTATTTCGCCCCCGAGGTCGCGCGCGGCGCCGATCCGCAGGAGGCCTCGGACGTCTACTCGCTGGGCGCGACCGTCTACACGATGGTGGAGGGTCAGCCGCCGTTCGGTGTCGACGACAACTCGATCGCCTTGCTGCACAAGGTCGCACGCGCACGCATCAATCCCATGCAGAATGCCGCCGAGCTCGAGCCGATCCTGCTGCGCCTCCTGGAACCGAGCCCGACCAAACGCCCGACGATGAGTCAGGCACGAGACATGCTCACCTCGTTCGCGGCCGGTTCCCGAGGCACCCGCGACCAGGTCCTGACCGGCCTCATCACCCGGCCCGGGGCGGGCACGCCGACCTGGTCACAGCGCGCCGGCCGGTCGTCGACGACCGGTTCGCATCGTCCGGCCGGTGCCACCCTGCCCCCATACGCCCCGACGATGTCCGCCGATCGCGGCTCCCGCGACCTTCCGGACACACGTCGCGGCATGTCCCCGACCCTGATGTCGACGCCGCAACCACATTCGTCGACGCCGAGACCGCCTGCCTCCCAGCAGTACTCATCCGGATCCCGGCAACCGAACCCCGGTCCGCCGGCGCCGGGCACGTCGAGCACGGCACTGGCGGTGTCGATCCTCGTGTTCTTCGCCGTGCTCGCGGTCGTCGTCGTACTCGCGATCGCGCTGTTGCGCTGAGCCGGCGCCGCTGCGGTCAGCCGATGTGACGGGTGGCCGCCCATCGGGTGAGGGCATTGCGGTTGGACTGCTGGGTCTTCCGCAAAACGTTCGACGCGTGTGTCTCGACCGTCTTGATCGAGATGAACAGCTCCTCGGCGATCTCCCGATAGGTGTACCCGCGCGCGAGCAGGCGCAGCACCTCCAGTTCGCGCCTGGTCAGCGAGTCGAGTTCGGGGTCGAGCGGCGGTTCGGGTGCCGAGGATTTTCCGGTGAACGAGTCGAGGAGGAAACCCGCGAGACGTGGGCTGAACACCGCGTCGCCGTCGGCGACCCGGCGGACCGCGTCGGCGAGTTCCGGGCCCGCGATCGTCTTGGTCACGTAACCGCGGGCACCGGCCCGGATGGTCGCGATGACATCCTCGGCCGCGTCCGACACGCTCAGGGCCAGGAAGACCGGCGGTGTCGAACCCGTTGCATTCGAACCCGTTCCGTTCGATCCGAGTCGATCGAGCACCCCGCGCAGGACCGCCACCCCGCCGCCGGCCGGCATGTGCACGTCGAGCAGGACCACATCGGGAGCCGCCGCCACGATCCCGTCGATCGCCTCGGGTACGGTGCCCGCCTCGCCGACGACGCGCAGGCCCGGCTCGTCGGCCAGTTCGGCACGGACCCCGGAGCGGAAGACCGCATGGTCGTCGACGAGATAGACGGTCACCGGACCGGGGCCGGTCGGGTCGGAACTCGGGGAACTCGGCGTCATCGTGCCTTCCTGTTGTCGGTCGGGGCGACCGCGTCGACGGTCACCTCGGCAGAGCGTCGGGTGTCGTCCGCTCTCTCGTCGATCGATCCCGATCCCCCGTCACCACGCGGCATCATCAGACCCACGTTCGTCCCGCGCCCGGGGGTCGACGTGATCCGCACGCGGCCGCCCATCCTCTCCACACGTGCGCGGATCGACCGGGAGATGCCCTGGCGGTCGTCGTCGACGGCGTCGGGGTCGAAACCGATTCCCCGGTCACGGACATACACCTCGACCTCGTCGTCGGTGATCTCGCCGTACACGTCCACGGTGCGTTCACCGGAGTGCTTGGCGGCGTTGACCAGCGCCTCGCGCGTGGCCCCCACGAGAGCCGACCAGCGTTTGGCGTCCCGGGTGTTGTCCGGACGCAGATCGCCGACGGTGATGATCTCCACCTCGATACCGTAGGCGTCCTCGACCTCGGCGCCGACACTGCGCAGTGCCGCCGCGAGCGAGCCGCGTTCGGTGGCCGGATCGCCGAACAGCCAGGCCCGCAACTCGCGTTCCTGACTCCGGGCCAGGCGTGCCACCTCCTCGGGGCGGCCCGCCTTCTTCTGGATCAGGGCCAGGGTCTGCAGGACCGAGTCGTGCAGATGCGAGGCGATCTCCTCGCGCTCGGCGTTGCGAATGCGGGCCGAGCGCTCCTCGTTGATGGTGCGCAGCATCCGCATCCACAGGGGCACGGTCAACAGGACGACGCCGATCAGGGTCGCCCCGACCGCGAGGATCGTGGAATTGAGACCGCCGAAGCTGCGATCCCCGGCCACCACCACGACCACGAGGCCGCCGACAACGAGCGCGACGCCGCCGATCAACCGCGTCCAAGTGCGCAGTGGGGTGCGGGGTGCGCGCGGGGATGTGTCGAATTCGCGCCACACGAGGGCGGCGCCCAACGCGATGAAGACGAACGGGATGAGGTACTCCGCCGGGGTCCCCGACGCCGCGAATCCGACCACGCCCATGGCCACCAGCCCGACCATCGCCAGACCGAGGGATTGACGACGCTCTCCCGGTGCCGGTGACGCGGTGTCGTCGCCCTGCGGGCAGAAGAACCACAGCAGCCCGTAGGCGGCGACCCCGGCGCCGGCCAGCGCGGCCAGGACCACGAAGACAATCCGCACGCGGAAGACCTCGACCCCGAGATGATCGGCCAGTCCGCCGGCGACACCGGCGACGACGCGACCGCCGTCGCGGCGCACCAGTCTCGGGACCGGCTCGACCTCCATTCGACTCACTCCTCGATCGTCCCATGCGATCGGCTTCGCGACATCGGGGTCAACCCCGGATCATGCGCCGCGATCTCAGGGTGTGTCCGCTCCGCCGCCCCGGGCCTCGGGATTCTCCGGGGGACAATTCAGGGGATCACCCGATGTGTCCGGGGCCGGACGGGCGGCACGATGATCGTCATGGACACCAAGGAGTTCCAGCAGCAGATCCAGGGCCTGTGGGCGACCCGTCCGTATCGGCCCGACGATCGGACGATTGCCGGCGTGTGCACCGGCATCGCCGCCCGGTATCGCGTCGACCCGACTCTGGTGAAGGTCGCGTTCGTGGTGGCCGCCTTCTTCGGCGGCAGCGGACTCATCCTCTATCTCGCGGCCTGGGTCGCGTTCCCGGGCGCCGGACGCGCCCGCGCCGATGCGCTCCGTGTCGATTCCCCCCGGGCCGGTCACACCGCGTCGCACAACTCGATGCACGGCCTGGGGAATCCGCAGGTGATCCTGCTGGTCGTGCTCGCGATCGTCATCGTCACCTCATTCGGCCCCAATCGCACCTGGGGCTCGGGCGGGCTCGTCGGCGCGATCCTGATGCTCGGCGGCTGGTACCTGCTGTACCTGCGGACCCCGACTCCACCGGCCGGTACCAGCATCGACACCGCGGCGGTCACCGACATCGTCGTCCCGCCACCGGCGGCCGGGCAGTTCGAACGGTGGGTGCCGCGCGCGATGAGCCACCCGGCCCCCGACGCGGTCACCCCCACGGACGGCCCCCAGACCCCAGGAGCATCCATGACCAAAGCACCGGACACGTCCGCGATCGGCGGGAATCCGGCCACCGAACACCCGGCCACCCCGGCGCCGGGAGTTGAACTGTCGGAGGACCCTTCGAGGCTCGTCGCTAACGCTCCTCACACCTCAGGGAGCGGAGAGAGGGGCGCTGACGCTCCTCACACCTCAGGGAGCGGAGGGCCGAGCGACGTGCAGACCCAGAGCAGTCGAGAACTCGATGCCGACTTCGAGGCGAGTCCACCCGCGTGGGATCCGTTGGGAGCGGCGCGGTTCGCCTGGGATCTGCCCGAGCCGACCCGCCCGGCCGAACCGGCCGTCCGTCGGCACCGACGCTCACCGCTGACCCTGATCGTGGTCGGTCTGGCGACCATCGTGGGTGCGATCGGTGCGGGCCTGCACCAGATGGGTGTCGAGTGGTTCACCGTCCCCCACATCCTGTCGCTCTCCCTCGCCGTGATCGGAGCCGGACTCCTCGTCGCGGCCGTCGTCAAGCGCCGCACCGGTGAGCACAGCACGGGCCTGGCGCCCATCGCGGTCTCTCTCGGTGCCGCGGTCATCGTCACCACCGTGATCTCCGGGGTCAACGGCCTGTCCGGCCCGCTGCCGCCCGGCGGGGTCGGTGACCGCGAGTGGAAGCCGTTGACCGAGAACGACATCCAGGCCGAGTACTCACTCGGCATCGGCGAGATGGCCTTGGACCTACGCGCGGTCGAACTCACCGCCGACCGGACCGTACGACTCGAGAGCGGGGTCGGCAAGATCACGGTGCACGTGCCAGAGACGATGAACGTGCGTGCCGATTGCCAGACCGGTGTCGGCGACTACAACTGCCCCACCGGGCTCGACGGCGGACGTGACGGCACCGATGGCCCGGTCCTGCAGATCGAGGCCCGCACCGGATTGGGAGAGGTCGAGGTCCTGCGATGAGCACCGAGATGAACGCTTCCGGCACCGATGACGACCGAGGTTGTGGCGCCACCCATCGCGCTCCCGGTCTGGGACTGCTCGGACTCGCCGCCCTTGCGGTGGCCGGGTGGGGACTCGCCGACGGGCCGGCACTTCCCGACGCCGCCGACCTCGGATGGGTCGTCGTCGGAATCGGGCTGCTGGTCGGACTCGTGCTGATCGTGTCCGGCACGCGTTCCCGGCGCTGAGACCCGGCATGAGCTGACGAGAGCGGCCGGTGGCAGATGCCACCGGCCGCTCTCGTCAGCTCATTCCCACTCGATGGTGCCCGGCGGCTTGCTCGTCACGTCGAGCACCACCCGGTTGACCTCGGCGACCTCGTTGGTGATGCGGGTGGAGATGATCTCGAGGACCTCGTAGGGCACACGCGTCCAGTCCGCGGTCATCGCGTCCTCGCTCGACACCGGGCGCAGCACGATCGGGTGGCCGTAGGTGCGGCCGTCTCCCTGCACGCCCACGCTGCGCACGTCGGCCAGCAACACGACCGGACACTGCCAGATCTGCGAGTCGAGGCCGGCGGCGGTCAGTTCCTCGCGCGCGATCAGGTCGGCCTTGCGCAGCGTCTCCAGTCGGTCGCCGGTCACCTCGCCGACGATGCGGATCGCCAGGCCGGGCCCGGGGAACGGCTGGCGGGCGACGATCTCCTCGGGCAGCCCCAGTTCGCGGCCGACCGCACGCACCTCGTCCTTGAACAGCAGACGCAGCGGTTCCACGAGACTGAACTCGAGGTCGTCGGGCAGACCGCCGACGTTGTGATGACTCTTGATGTTCGCGGTTCCGCTGCCGCCGCCGGACTCGACGACGTCGGGGTACAAGGTGCCCTGGACGAGGAAGTCGACCTTCTCCCCCGCCTCGGCCTCCTCGCCGAGGACCTCGCTGACCGCACCCTCGAACGACCGGATGAACTCGCGGCCGATGATCTTGCGCTTGGTCTCCGGGTCGCTGACGCCGGACAGCTCACGCAAGAATGTGTCGGCGGCATCGACCGTCACCAGCTTCGCCCCGGTCGCGCCGACGAAATCGTGCTGTACCTGTTCGCGTTCTCCGGCGCGCAGAAGACCGTGGTCGACGAAGACACAGGTCAGACGATCGCCGATGGCGCGCTGCACCAGCGCGGCGGCCACCGCGGAATCCACGCCGCCGGAGAGCCCGCAGATGGCCCGCCCGTCACCGATCTGGTCGGCGACCGCGTCGATCAGCGCGTCGGCGATGTTGGCCGCGGTCCAGGTGGCCTCGAGACCGGCGATCTCGTACAGGAAACGGGTGAGGATCTGCTGGCCGTGCGGCGTGTGCAGCACCTCGGGGTGGTACTGCACACCGGCCATCCGGCGCTTCAGGTCCTCGAAGGATGCGACCGGCGCGCCGGGCGTCGACCCGGTGACGGTGAACCCCTCCGGCGGGGACTGGACGGCGTCGTTGTGGCTCATCCAGACCGGCTGGGTGTCCGAGAGACCCTGGTGGAGAACGCCTTCGCCGTTGGTCGTGAACGTCGTCCGGCCGAACTCGCGCCCGCCGGTGTTGGCCACCTCACCGCCCAGCTTGTCCGCCATCGCCTGGAAGCCGTAGCAGATGCCGAAGACCGGGACGTCGAGGTCGAAGAGAGCGGGATCGAGGTCCGGCGCGTCCTCCGCGTACACCGACGACGGTCCGCCCGACAGGATGATCGCGACCGGATCCTTCTCCTGGATCTCCGCGATCGGCGCCTCATGCGAGATCACCTCCGAGTAGATCCGCGCTTCCCGCACCCGACGCGCGATCAGCTGCGCGTACTGCGCGCCGAAGTCGACGACGAGCACCGGCCGCGGGCCCTCGAGGAAATCCTCGGGAGAGGACGAGTTCGCAGAAGAAGTGTCTGTCACCGGGCCGAGTCTAGTGGGCGGACCGGCGTCGATACCTGGTCACCCCGCCCGGTGGGTGCGGCTGCTCGGCCGCCGCGTGAAATACTCCGGAATCGACATGACTGCATCGCCGAAATCCCCCAACCGCTGGTCGCTGAGCATCGGCGACCTCACCCAGGCCGCCGTGTTCGCCGCGCTGATCGCCGCGCTCGGCCTGCCCGGGACCATCAACATCGGCACCAGCGGTGTGCCGATCACGTTCCAGTCGCTCGGGGTCATCCTCGCCGGGGCGGTTCTCGGCCCGAAGAAGGGCACGCTGGCCGTGGTCATCTTCATGGTGCTGGCGATCGCCGGACTCCCGATCCTCTCGGGCGGACGCAACGGCCTCACCGCGCTGTCCTCCCCGACGGCCGGATACTTCATCGGCTTCCTCCCTGCGGTCATCGTCATCGGGGTGCTGACCGCACTCATGGTCTCGACCGGCGGGACGACGGGCTCCGGGAAATATCGCGTGCTGTGGGGCATCGGCATCAACGCGCTCGGCGGCATCGTCGTCCTCTACGCCTGCGGGGTGCTCGGCCTGCTGGTGCGGACCGACCTGACACTGTGGGCGGCCATCGCGACCAACGGTTCGTTCATCCCCGGCGACATCGCCAAGTGCGTCATCGCGGCCCTGGTCGCGGCCCAGGTCCACCGCGGCCGGCCGGGCCTCATCGAACCGTTGCGCGCGCGCCGATCCGGCACCGTGGCCGGCTGACCCTCGCCCCACCCCACCGGCGATGATCGAGTTCACCGACGTCACCCACGCCTACGGCGACCGCGTCGTCCTGCGCGAGGTCTCACTGACGTTGTCGGAGAACCGGATCGGGATCGTCGGCGCCAACGGCAGCGGCAAGTCGACGCTGGCGCGGATGATCAACGCGCTCGTCGTGCCCGATTCCGGGACCGTCACCGTCGACGGGCTCGCGGTCGCGAAGAACAAGCGTGAGGTCCGACGCCGGGTGGGCTTCATCTTCTCCGACCCCGACCGTCAGATCATCATGCCGACGGTCCGCGAGGACATCGAATTGTCGCTTCGTCGAACCGATCTCGACAAGTCGGCGCGCGCCGAGCGCGCCGGCGAGGTACTCGCCCGATTCGGCCTCGCCGACCACGCGGACCATCCGGCCCAGCGGCTCTCCGGCGGGCAGAAGCAGCTCCTCGCCCTGGCGTCGGTGTTCGTGACCGACCCCGCGATCATCGTCGCCGACGAACCCACCACCCTGCTCGACCTGCGCAACACCCGCATGCTCACCGACGTGTTCGCGACCCTCGACGAGCAACTCGTCGTCGTCAGCCACGATCTCGACATCCTGGCCGACTTCGACCGCGTCAYCGTCATCGACGAGGGGCGGGTGGTCGTCGACGACGAACCACGGCCCGCGCTGGCCGCCTACCGCGGGATGATGTCGTGAACGTCCTCGGCGTCTACCGTCCCGGCAACACGCTGCTGCACCGACTGCCCGCGGGCGTCAAGTTCGTCGCGATGGGCGTGGTGATCCTGGTGCTGTCGCTGACGGTCCGGTCGCTCACCGCGCTCGGCATCGCGACAGCCGGGGTCGCGGTCGTCTACGCGCTGGCGGGGATCGGGCCGCGCGAGGCGTGGCGGCAGCTGCGGCCACTGATGTGGTTGCTGCTGTTCATCTTCGCGTTCCAGGTCGTCTTCACCGACTGGCGGCGGGCGGTGGTCGTCTGCGGCGTCCTCGCGCTGTCGGTCGCGCTCGCCGCGGCCGTCTCGCTGACCACCCGCACGACGGACATGCTCGACACGATCGTCCGTGCGCTCGGCCCCCTGAGACGGCTCGGGGTGCGCGTGGACCTCATCGCCCTCGCGCTGGCACTGACCATCCGGGCGATCCCGCTGATGGTCGAGGTGGTGCGGGAGGTCGACGAGGCACGCAAGGCGCGCGGGCTCCGGCCCGGTCCACGCATCCTCGTCGCCCCGGTCGTCCTCGCCGCCCTGCGCACCGCCGACGGTTTCGCCGACACCCTCACCGCGCGCGGACTGGACTGAGGCGACCTCTCAGAGCAGATCGGAGAGTGCGTCCTCGAGCCGTGGAAAGCTGAATTCGAAACCGGCGTCGGCGAGCACATCCGACCGCGCACGGCGCCCCGTGAGTCCGAGGGCCGGGTCCGTGCGCAGCACCACCGCACCGAGTTTGAGCAACCACGCGGGCGTCGGCGGCGCGGGCGGCCGTCCGATCTCCGCGCGCAGCATCGCCATGAGTTCGGAGTTACGCACCGGATGCTGACTGGCCGCCACGACGACACCGTCGGGCAGCGTCACCCCTTCGTCGACCCGCAGTGCCGCGCGGGCGATCGCGAGCCAGTCGTCGATGTGAATCCAGCTGAACCACTGTCGGCCGTCGCCGACCCGCCCGCCGAGACCGAACCTCGTGAGCCCCACGAGGCGTCGGATGGCCGGCGAATCAGCATCGAGCACGATCGAGGTACGCAGCACGGTCAGATGGTCGGTGTTCGCGCCGTCCACCGCCTCCTCCCAGGGCCGTGCGACGCCGGTCATCTGCGGGAGGCCCACCGGGGTCGGCGTCGATTCGGTGCACCACAGTTCACCCGCGTCGCTCCAGATCGCGGTCGTGCTGGACTGCAGCCAGTACGAGATCGGCGTCGTGCGTTCGCGCGATGCGGTGACGAGTGCGCGCGTCGCGTCGACCCGGCTGTCCCGCAGTGCCGCGATGTTCTCGGCGCTGGGGCGGCAATCCACGAGCTTGCCCGCGAGGTTGACCACCGCCGTCGGACGGTCCGCGGTCAGCGCTTCGGCCCAGTTGCCCTGGGTCCTGCCGTCCCAGACCACCTGTTCGAACGGCGACGACGGATCGATCCGCCGCGTCAGGATGACCGGATGATGCCCACGCGCGGCGAGATCGGTCGCCAGATGCGTACCCAGCGAACCACTTCCGCCCGCCAACACCACGGTCAGCGGTTCTGTCCCCGACATGCGTCTCCCCCGTTCGGCACTGGACGACGACACTACCCGCCGACGCCGCCGACCGGGGTTACGTGCTCACAGGGCGGGTGATCGGCGCACCGACGCTACGAGATCCGTTGAGCCGTCAGTGGAGTGGCCGGGACGACCGGGGTGATCGGCAGCCGCAGGGCGCCGGGTGCGTCGGCCGGCACCACCGGGGACGTCGGCGTCGCGGGCTCGATGCGGCGATACGGCTCGCCCTGGGCAGGACGCCGGTCCTGTTCGCCCTTGTTCGGCCACAGTGCCGCCGCGCGTTCCGCCTGCGCACAGATCGTCAGCGACGGATTGACGCCGAGGTTCGCCGACACCGACGCACCGTCCGCGATGTGCAACGTCGGGTAGTTCCACACGCGCTGGTAGGGATCGATGACGCCGTTGTCCGGGTCGTCGGAGATCGCGCAGCCGCCGAGATAGTGCGCGGTCAGCGGCATGTTGACGATGTCGCCCCAGGTCCCGCCGGCGACGCCGCCGTCGAGCTTCGCCGCGATACGGCGAGTTGCCTCGTTGCCCTTGGGAATCCACGTCGGATTCGGCTCGCCGTGGCCCTGTTTGCTGGTGACGTACCGCAGCGGTCCGCGCTTGCGGACGAAGGTGGTCAGCGAGTTGTTGTTGTTCTGCATGACCAGGGCAATCACGGTCCGCTCACTCCACTGTCGCACCACGAGCAACCGCACCAGCAGGAACGGGTTGCGGGCGACCTGACGCAGGAACTGCCCGAATCGGTTGCGCCGGGTCCCGCCATCGGTGAGCAGGGTCTGCAGGTACGCGATCGCGTTGGAGCCCTTGCCGTATCGCACCGGTTCGATGTGCGTGTTCGGCTCGGGGTAGAACGACGAAGTGATCGCGACGCCGCGCGAGTAGTCGTTCTCCGGGTCGATCCGCGACCCCATCGCACCCAGGATCGACTCCGAGTTGGTGCGCGTGAGCCGGCCCATCGCGTCCGAGATCTGCGGCAGCGTACCGAGTTTCGCGTGGTGCAGCAGTCGTTGGGTGTTGAACGTGCCGGCCGCCAGGATGACCTGACCCGCCGTGATCGTGCGCCGGCGGCGTCCGAGCGGCCCCCACGACGACGAGTGATGCGTACCCACCTCCCAGACACCGTCGGCGCGCTGCTGTAGCGAGTCCACCGTGGTCCGGTCGATGATGGTGGCGCCGTGGCTCTCCGCTAGACCGAGATAGTTCTTCAGCAGGGTGTTCTTGGCACCCACCCGGCATCCGGTCATGCAGGCGCCGCATTCGGTACAGGCGGTCCGGTCCGGACCCGCGCCGCCGAAGTACGGGTCGGCGACGGTCTCACCGGGCGCGCCGGACAGGCCGGTCTTCGCGCCGAAGAACACACCGACCGGCGTCGGGGTCACCGTGTCCCCGACCCCCATCTCGGCGGCGACTTCGGCGACCACGCGGTCGGACGCGGTGACCGTCGGGTTGGTGACCACCCCGAGCATCCGCCGGGCCTGGTCGTAGTACGGGGTGAGCTCGTCCTCCCAGTCGGTGATGTGATTCCACTGGGGATCGGTGAAGAAGGGCGTCGGGGGCTTGTAGAGCGTGTTGGCGTAGTTGAGCGAGCCGCCGCCCACCCCCGCCCCGGCGAGGATCATCACGTCTTTCAGGGCGTGGATGCGCTGGATGCCGTACAGGCCCAGCTTCGGTGCCCACAACCATCGGTTGAGACGCCAACTTGTCTTGGCGAAGTCCTCGTCCTCGAACCGACGCCCGGCCTCGACCACGCCGACGCGGTACCCCTTCTCCACCAGCCGCAACGCACTCACGCTGCCGCCGAACCCGGAGCCGACGATCAGAACGTCGAAGTCGGTGGCGTGTTCGGTCGACTTGTCGAATCCCATGCCGAACATACTAACGCGCATTGTCACATAAAGAGACCCAGGTCACCCTAACTATCAGCCGCGGACGGACAACCCCACGCGCTGGAATTCCTTGAGGTCGCAGTAACCGGCCTTCGCCATGGCCCGACGCAGTGCGCCGACGACATTCAGTTCGCCGTACGGGTCGTCGGAGGGGCCGTAGAGAACCCGCTCGAGACTCGGTCGGTCCTCGCCCGCGGCGACCTGCAGGAGGGCGCCGCGCGGGGTGTCGGGGTGAGCAGCGGCCGACGGCCAGTACCATCCGTTGCCGGGCGCGGAACTCGTTGCGGCGAGCGAGGTTCCGAGGACCGCGGCGTCGGCTCCACAGGCGATCGCCTTGACGATGTCGCCCGAGCTGTGGATGTCGCCGTCGGCGATGACGTGGACGTAGCGACCGCCGGTCTCGTCCAGGTAGTCGCGACGCGCGGCGGCGGCGTCGGCGATGGCGGTGGCCATCGGCACACCGATGCCGAGCACCTCGCCCGTCGTGGTGGCTCCCGCGGCGGAACCGTAGCCGACGATCACGCCCGCGGCACCCGTCCGCATCAGGTGCAGCGCGGTGCGGTGGTCGTGCACGCCGCCCGCGATGACCGGTACGTCGAGATCGGCGATGAAGGTCTTCAGGTTCAGCGGTTCCCGCTGCGTGCCGTCGGCATCGACCTGCGCCACGTGCTCCGCCGAGATGATCGTGCCGTGCACCACCAGGATCTCCACCCCGGCGGCCAGCAGCGCCGGGGTCAGCTCGGGTGCGTGCTGCGGACTGACGCGAACGGCCGTGGTGACCCCCGCGTCGCGGACCTGGGCCACGGCCTCGCCGAGCAACCCGCTGTCGAGCGGGGCCGAGTGGAGTTGCTGCAGGTGTCGAACCGCCGCATAGGGATCCGGGTCCTCCGCCGCGATGGCGACGAGTTCGGCGATCTTCGCCTCGACGTCGCGATGACGGGCCCACAGCCCCTCACCGTTCAGGACGCCGAGCGCGCCGAGCTTGCCCAGTTCGATCGCGACCGACGGCGACACCAGGGCATCGGTCGGGTGGCTCAGGATCGGCGAGGAGAACCGGTAGGCATCGATCTGCCATGCGGTGGAGACGTCCTTGGACGAACGGGTCCGACGGGACGGGACGATGCTGATGTCCCCCTGCTCGTAGGTCCGTCGGGCTGTCCGGCCCATGCCGATTTCGACGAGGTCACGCACCACTGCGCCTTTCTGCGGAGTTCAGCTGCACAACGACCCTACGGCCTGGCCCGCCGGACGAGTCCGGCGGGAACGACCTCGGGGAGTTCAGCGGGAATAGTAGTTGGGTGCCTCTGCGGTCAGCGTGATGTCGTGCGGGTGGGATTCCTTCAGGCCCGCCGCGGTGATCTGGACGAACCGTGCGGTCTGCAGATCCGGGATCGTGGACGCGCCGGTGTAACCCATGGCGGCACGCAGGCCGCCGACGAGCTGATGGATCACCTGCGACAGCGGACCGCGGAACGGCACCCGTCCCTCGATGCCCTCGGGAACCAGCTTCTCCTCTTTGAGGACGTCGTCCTGGAAGTAGCGGTCCTTGGAATACGACTTCGCCTGTCCGCGACCCTGCATCGCACCCAGCGAACCCATGCCGCGGTAGCTCTTGAACTGCTTGCCGTTGACCAGGACCAGTTCGCCGGGCGCCTCGGCGGTGCCGGCGAGGAGCGAACCGAGCATCGCGGTCGACGCTCCCGCCGCGAGTGCCTTGGCGATGTCACCCGAGTACTGCAGGCCACCGTCGGCGATCACGGGCACCCCGGCCTTCTGACAGACCGCCACGGCTTCGAGGATGGCGGTGATCTGCGGGGCGCCGACACCCGCCACGACGCGGGTGGTGCAGATCGAGCCCGGTCCGACGCCGACCTTCACCGCATCGGCGCCGGCGTCGACGAGGGCCTGCGCGGCCTCGCGGGTCGCGACGTTGCCGCCTACCACGTCCACCCGGTCGCCGACCTCGGCCTTCAGCTTGGCCACCATGTCGAGTACGAGCCGGTTGTGCGCGTGGGCGGTGTCGACGATGATCACGTCGGCCCCGGCGTCGGCCAGCGCCATCGCCCGGTCCCACTGCGGGTCACCGGTGCCGACGGCCGCCCCGACGAGCAACCGTCCGTCGGAGTCCTTGGTCGCCAGCGGATGCTGTTCGGTCTTGACGAAGTCCTTGACGGTGATGAGTCCGGTCAGGCGACCGTTGCCGTCGACGATCGGCAGCTTCTCGATTTTGTGCCGGCGGAGCAGTCCCAGTGCGGCCTCGGCGGAGACCCCCTCCTGGGCGGTGATGAGCGGGGCCTTGGTCATCACCTCGGCGACCGGACGGCTCTGGTCGACCTCGAACCGCATGTCGCGGTTGGTGATGATGCCGACGAGCTCACCCTTGTCGTCGACGACGGGCAGGCCGGAGATGCGGTAGCGCGCACACATGGCGTCCACCTCGGCGAGCGTGTGCGTGGGGGTGCACGTCACCGGATCGGTGACCATGCCCGCCTCGGACCGCTTGACGGTCTCGACCTGGCCGGCCTGCTCCTCGATCGACAGATTGCGGTGGAGGACACCCATACCCCCGGCGCGCGCCATCGCGATCGCCATCCGGGACTCGGTCACGGTGTCCATCGCCGAACTCACCAGCGGGACACGCAACGTCACGTTCTTGGTCACCCGCGACGAGGTGTCGACCTCGCTGGGTATCACGTCCGACGCCGAGGGCAGCAACAGGACGTCGTCGAAGGTCAGGCCGAGCATCGCGACCTTGCCGGGATCGTCTCCACCGGTACGAACAGCAGTCATCGGACCATGGTATCGAGTCCCTTGTTGCGGCGATCGTCACACAGGAGTCTTCGCGCCGATGAGGTCGCCCGACCTACTCTCAACAGGTGCGCTCGACCGGTGAACGCCTGCGGCGCGCGCACCCGCGGATCGGCTACGGTGGTGTGGTGCGTGACCACCTGCCACCCGGCCTCCCGCCGGATCCGTTCGCCGACGATCCCAGCGATCCCGCATCCGCATTGGACAGCGTGGAGCCGGGTATCCCGTTGGACGAGAACGAGCGGCTCGCGGTCGAGGAGGATCTCGCCGATCTCGCACTCTACGAGGCCTTGCTGGCCAATCGCGGTGTACGCGGCCTGGTCGTCGTGTGCGAGGACTGCCGCGAGGACCATTACCACGACTGGGACATGTTGCGCGCCAACCTGATCCAGCTTCTCATCGACGGCACCGTCCGGCCGCACGAGCCCGCGGTGGATCCTCGTCCGGACGCCTACGTCACGTGGGACTACTGCCGCGGTTACGCCGACGCCCGTAGTCATCTCGACGACGAACGCTGACGCCCCACGGGCGTGGCGGTAACTGTCGCCGACTCTCCGGCACAAAGACATGAGCGAGGCCCCGCACCGATCTGGTGCGGGGCCTCGCTCATGATCTCAACCGACCGTTCGGGTCGGCGATGGTGCGGTCGCGTCAGCCGATCGGCCGACCGGCGTCCACGCCGGGCGGCGGTGTCCATGGGATCTCGGGGAACTCGGCCGGGAAACGGGTGACCTTCGTGCTCGACGACGGCGTCGACGGTTCTGCCGGCTCGCTCGAGGGCGGGACCGACGACGGCTCCTGCGGTTCGCTCGCCTGCTCGGACGGCGTGGTCGGTTCATCCGTCCCGCCGCCCGGAGGCGTCGACGCGTCGGGTGAGGGCTGGTCCTCGGAGTTCCGGAGATCGGGCCGGGTCGGGTCGATCGTCCCGGGCTGTTCCGCACCGGTCGACGGTGCGGGATCGGTGGTCTCGATCGGCAGACCCGCACCCGCGCGGATGCGGTTCATCCATTCCGTCATCTCGTCACGCATCTCGTTGTCCATCGGACCCATGCGCTCCTGCGCCTCGGCCAGCAGGCTGGCCGCCGCACCCGGATCACCGGCGGCGATCGCGGCCTCGGCACGCTCGAGGTTGTTCCGGACGTCGTGGGCCGCCTGCGTCTGCGACGCGGCCTCGGCGAACACGACCTGCTTGATGCCCCACAGCGGGTCGCCGGGTTGCGAGCCCTCGGAGAGCACGGTCAGGCCGGCAGCCGCAACGATGACGATCGCGGCGGCACCCGACACGACGCGCAGGTGACGGACCATGCGGCGGCCGCGACTCGCGCGCTCGCTGGTCCCGATTGCCCGCTCGACGTCGTCGACGGACAGCAGCTCGGGCTCGGGGGTGGACACGATCTCCGACCGCCAGCCCGACAGCATCTCGGCCAGCTGATACTCGGCCGCGTCGCGGGTCGGCACCGGCACATCGCGGGTCAGCGCGTCGAGGAAGTTCTCGTCGAAGTTCAGTTCGGAGAGGTCGAGCGCGTCGTCGGAAGCGGAGAGATCGAACGCGCCGAGTCCGGACTCCGCGTCCGAGGAGAACGGGTCAACCGGGCGGGGTCCGGGCCCGGCGGGCGCCGGGCCGCTCGAACCGGGCGCGCGACGGTGCGCCGGCGGCTGACCGGGTCGATTCGGCTGGTCACCACCGGCGACACGGCGTCTACGCCAATCAGACTGTCCGCTCATCGTGACCTCCTGTCCGTCTCAACTCGTCTTTCAATTTCGCCAGCGCTCGATGCTGGGCGACTCGTACTGCTCCCGCGGTGCTGCCGATCGCCTGCGCGGTCTCCTCCGCCGACATCCCGACGATCAACCGCAGGACCAGTACCTCGCGTTGCTTCTCGGGGAGGATGCCCAGCAGGGCTCTCATCCGCCTGCTGCCGTCGGCATCGATCGCGAACTGCTCGGGACCCCCGGTGACGTGTGAGACCTCGGGGATCTCCTCGACCGGGTCCGACTTCACCCGTGCCGCCACCCGCATGGCGTCGGCGACCTTGTGCGACGCGATGCCGTAGACGAAGGCCATGAACGGTTTGCCCTGGTCACGGTACCGTGGCAACGCGGTCATCACCGCCATCAATGCCTCCTGCGCGATGTCGTCGGCGGAGAACAGATGCCGTTCCCCTACCCCGATGCGTCCTCGGCAGTAGCGCAAGATCGGTTCCTGCACGCTTTCGAGAACTGACGTGAGAGCTGCCCGATCGCCTTGGCCCGCGGCCCGGACGGCGTCGTTCAACTCACCACCTGTCAACTTCATCGCGCGTAGGAATCCCCGTGTTACAAGTCGGCCAACCGGTCCAATTGCCGGTCCTGGTCCGGGCCCCGGCACGGTGACGCCGCCGGTGGCGATCGTCGTGGCACGCGGCTGGAGAGCGCGTTCCGGCGACGTCTCCGGCGGCGACGACGTGGCAGACCCCAACACACCTTAGCGATCAACCGTCCGGCATCAGCGCCATGCCCTTGCCGATCAGCGTGGCGCGGAGCCGGCGGTGGTGAACGGCCTCGTCGCCGGACGCGGCTCCGGTGCCCAGCAGCAGGCTCATCGCCGCCCACTCCAGGGGCAGGAGGGCCTCGTCGCGAGCGTCGGCGACGACGTCCCGCGCCGCGTTCGCGGTGCCACCCCGATCCCCCGCGCCCGCGGCGGCAGCCGCGGCGATCAACGCAGTCTTCACACGATGGCGGGCCGGGACCGGAGTCGCCGCGTCGTGCATCTCCCGTACCAGCAGTGCCCCCGCTCGGGCGTGTTCGAGCCCGGCCGCCACGTCACCGCGGTACAGACCGAGTTCGGCGCTCACCCATTCCCAGCGCAGGCGGCAGCGCGTGGCCGTCATCCAGTCCGCGTCCGCCGGCCGCCAGGACCACTGCTCGGGGTTCGTCCCGACCGGCCGCACGTCCATGGGATCGAGGACCGTTCGAGCCCGGTCGAGCAGCCGACGGGACGCATCGAACCGCAGCAGACCCAGATTGTCGGCCGCGAGCCCGACGAGTCCGTCCGCGACCGCCGCTCGGATGAGCGAGACCTCGCGTGGTCCGGAACCCGGTGCACCCGGCACGGCCCAGGCGCCGGAGATGCCGACGGTGAGGAGGGCTCGACCGTCGACCCCATGCGAGATGTGGTGTCGCCCGGCCTGGCGGACCAGGGAGGCCCGCGTGCTCTGACACAGCGACAGCACGGCGAGGTGGGGGTCGGTGGGCGCGGATACCCGCGCCCGCACACCGGCGACCCGTTCGAGGGACGCGAGCTCGGTGAGGGCGCGGGCGTAGTTCCCGTCCCCGCCGGCGCGGACCGCCGCGGCCCACGCATGCAGCAGCGGGACCGCCGACGGCCGCAAGGAGGGGTGTCGACGCAGCTCAACGGCTTTGTCGAGCGTCGAGGAGGTGTTCTTGGTCACTCGATCTTTTTCGGTTTGCATAAATTTAACGAACGATTCCCAACGTTAATTCTCAGGACAGATCACGGGTGCATCATCGGAAGATTTCCGCCGTGTAAATCGGTCCGATCGACGTCACCACACCCCTACGTCCGACGCGCTGGACGAAGACCCGGACCCGGCAGCCATCATCGCAGGTCACACCGGGTCGGTCGCCCCGGTTCAGGGGGCACCGCAACACTGCATCCGCGCTGTGCTATCCAACCGCGATCACCTAACCCGCCGTTAACATTTCTGAGACTTTCGCAGCAATCCTGTCCCATTTCAGGGCTATTGACGCAATTTCTCCGGCCCGCTTAATGTGAGTTCAGCGTTGCAGGAAATCGACGTTTCCCACCGAAGCACCCCGGTGCGGCCCACGACAAGGAGTAGCTGTCATGCCTCAGCCCAATCATCTCCCCGGCCCCAACGCTGACATCTGGGACTGGCAGATGTCAGGACTCTGCCGCGGCGTCGACTCGTCGATGTTCTTCCATCCGGACGGCGAACGCGGCCGCGCCCGAGCGCAGCGTGAGCGACGCGCCAAAGAGATGTGCCACCAGTGCCCGGTCATCGCGCAATGCCGGGAGCACGCACTCGCGGTGGCGGAGCCGTACGGCATCTGGGGCGGACTGTCCGAATCCGAGCGCAGCATCTTGATGAAGCGGGGCGTCGGCCGCCGGATGGCCAGCTGAGGCCGGGGGCGTTGAACCCGACCAGACCACGACCGCGAGAGCCGGGCATCCCCGCGAGGATGCCCGGCTCTCGTGTTCGTCGAACTGCGCGGAGTTACGTCAGTGCGCGTGCCCGTGTCCGGCGTGACCGGCCGGTTCGTCGGCCGGCTGATCGGTGATCGCCGTCTCGGTGGTCAGCACCATGCGGGCCACCGACGCGGCGTTGACGACCGCCGACCGGGTGACCTTCACCGGGTCGATGATGCCTTCGGCGACCAGGTCGCCATAGGACAGGCTCGCGGCGTTGAACCCCGAGCCCTCGGCCCCACCGGCGACCTTGTCGACCACGACCGCACCGTCGAGTCCGGCGTTCGCGGCGATCCAGTAGAGCGGCGCCCGCGCGGAGTCGCGGACGACCCGCACACCGAGGGCCTCATCACCGGTCAGGGACTCGGCGAGGGCGTCGAGCTTCTTCGACGCCTGCACGATGGCCGAGCCACCACCGGGGATGATCCCCTCCTCGACGGCGGCCTTGGCCGCTGCGACGGCGTCCTCGACGCGGTGCTTGCGCTCCTTGAGCGCGGTCTCGGTGGCCGCACCCACGCGGATCACCGCAACACCACCGGAGAGCTTTGCCAGACGCTCGGCGAGCTTCTCCTTGTCCCAGTCGGAGTCGGACTGCTCGATCTCCCGACGCAGCTGCGCCGAACGGTCCGCGATCGCGTCCTTGGTGCCGGCACCCTCGACGAGGGTGGTGGCGTCCTTGGTGACGACGACGCGACGGACCGAGCCGAGCACGTCGAGACCGACCGTCGGCAGGCTCAGGCCGATGTCGGAGGAGACGACGGTTCCGCCGGTGACGATCGCAAGGTCTTCGAGGAAGGCCTTGCGGCGGTCGCCGAAGAACGGCGCCTTGACGGCGACGGCGCGGATCGTCTTGCGGATCGAGTTCACGACGAGGGTCGACAGCGGCTCGCCCTCGACATCTTCGGCGATGATCAGCAGCGACTTGCCTGCTTCGACGACCTTCTCCAGCAGCGGCAGGAAGTCCGGCAGGGAGCTGATCTTGTCGCGGTAGAGCAGGACCAGCGCGTCCTCGAGAACCGCTTCCTGGCTGTCGAGATCGGTGACGAAGTAGGGCGAGAGGAAGCCCTTGTCGAACTGGACGCCCTCGGTGATCTCGAGGTCGGTGCTCAGCCCCGAGCTCTCCTCGACGGTGACGACACCATCGGCGCCGACCGCGGTCATCGCCTTGCCGACCATCTCGCCGATCTCCTCGTCGCGGGAGGACACGGTGGCGATCTGGGCGATGGCCTGTTCACCGGCGACGGGGGTCGCAGCGGCGAGCAGGGCCTCGCTCAGCGCATCGGCGGCCTTGCTGATGCCCTGCCCGAGAGCGATCGGGTTGGACCCGGCGGCGACGTTGCGCAGGCCGGCCTTGACCATCGCCTGTGCCAGCACGGTCGCAGTGGTGGTGCCGTCGCCCGCCACGTCGTTGGTCTTGGTGGCGACGGACTTCACCAATTGCGCGCCGAGGTTCTCGAACGGATCGTCGAGCTCGATGTCGCGCGCGATGGTGACGCCGTCGTTGGTGACACTCGGTCCGCCGAACGCCTTGGCGAGGACCACGTGCCGTCCGCGCGGGCCGAGGGTGACCTTCACGGTGTCGGCGAGCTGGTCGATGCCTCGCTCGAGCGCCCGGCGCGCGGTTTCGTTGAATTCAATCTGCTTGGCCATGAATCACTTTCTGCAACGGGAGCCTGTCGGCGTAACGCACATCGCCCCGGTACCCCTGCACGGGGCGCCGGGGCGATGTGAGACGCGATGAAGGCTCGCGGGGTCTAACTCGGCCGGAGTTCGGTGCCGGTCCTACTTGCCGATGACGGCGAGGACGTCGCGCGCCGAGAGGATCAGGTACTCCTCGCCGGCGTACTTGATCTCGGTGCCGCCGTACTTGCTGTAGATGACGGTGTCACCTTCCTTGACGTCCACGGGGACGCGGTTGCCCTGCTCGGTGACCCGACCCTCGCCGACAGCGATGACGGTGCCTTCCTGCGGCTTCTCCTTGGCGGAGTCCGGGATGACCAGGCCCGACGCGGTGGTCGTCTCGGCCTCGACGGCCTGCACCAGGATCTTGTCCTCAAGCGGCTTGATGTTCACGCTCGCCACGATGTGAGTCCTCAACTTTCGTACTGAGAAAGAATCTGCACGTTCACGGCCCTGCAAAACCCCGTCGTCGCGGGTGTCCGAGGCTTCGGTCAGCGCCATCTAGCACTCTATACATGCGAGTGCCAGCACTCAAGGGCGGAGGCTGCAAAAACCCGGCCGTGTTCGCTCCCCGCGAAGACGGCCGGGCTCCGTCCGCTACAGCTGACTGACACGCACCGACATCGCCGGGTCCGACGCCACGGTCAGCGGCGAGGGCGCCGCTCCCCCGCCGATCACATGAGCGCCGAGCGTCGCGATCATCACGCCGTTGTCGGTGCACAGGCGCGGCTTCGGAACCCGCAGGTCGATCCCGGCCGCCCCGCAGCGTTCCTCCGCCAGCGATCGGATGCGCGAATTGGCGGTGGCACCTCCGCCGAGGACCAGGGTGTCCACCCCGAGGTCACCGCAGGCCCGGACCGCCTTCATCGTCAGCACGTCCGCCACCGCCTCCTGGAACGAGGCCGCGACGTCCGCCACCGGTACCTCCACACCGTCGCGCACGCATTTCTCGACATACCGTGCGACCGCGGTCTTGAGTCCGCTGAAGGAGAAGTCGTGCCGCGAGTCACGGGGACCGGTCATACCGCGTGGGAAGGCGATCGCACCCTGGTCACCCTCACGGGCGACGCGGTCCAGCGCCGGCCCCCCGGGAAAACCGAGATCGAGCAGGCGGGCGACCTTGTCGAAGGCCTCCCCGGCCGCGTCATCGACCGTGGTGCCCAGTTCGACGATGGGCTCGGCGAGATCGGTGACGTGCAGAAGGTGCGTATGTCCGCCAGAGACCAGCAGTGCGACGCACTCCGGCATCGGTCCGTGCTCGAGGGTGTCCACCGCGACGTGCCCGCCGAGATGGTTCATCGCGTACAGCGGTACGTCCCAGGCGAGTGCGTACGCCTTCGCCGCGGCCACCCCGACGAGCAACGCGCCGGCGAGTCCCGGCCCGATGGTGACCGCGATGGCGTCGGGACGGTCGATCCCGGCCGCCTCCCGCGCCCGACGCATCGTGGGGACGATCGCCTCCAGGTGCGCTCGGGAGGCGATCTCGGGGACCACGCCGCCGAACCGGGCGTGTTCGTCCACGCTCGACGCGACCTCGTCGGCCAGCATCGTCGCGAATCCGGGTGTGTCGCCGTCGCCCGGCGTCCACCGGACGATGCCGACACCCGTTTCGTCGCAGGAGCTCTCGATACCGAGAACGATCACGCCGGGCCCTCCTCCGGTTCGAGCGGCCGGCCCGACACCGGGAGCCGCAACATCGTGTAGGCATCCGCGCCGGACGGCTGATAGTAGTTGCGGCGAAGACCCGCGGTGCTGAACCCGTGATGTGAGTACAGCCCGATCGCCACCTCGTTGTCGGTGCGTACCTCCAGGAACACCGCGGCGTCGTTCTCGTCCGCGACGGCGAGCATGGCCTCGAGCAGCGCCCGGCCCACTCCCCGTCCCCGATGGTCCGGATCGACGGCGATGGTGTGGATCTCGCACTCCCAGGCGTCGGGTTGCCCGAGCGTGGAGATCCCGGCGTAACCGATGACGTCGGCGCCGAGGCGCTCCCGAGCCGCGAAATAGGTGTTGTACGGGGCGTTGAGTTCGGCGCGGAAAGCCGCGGCGGGCCAGGGTGAGTCGTCGGCGAACATCCGCCGTTCCAGCGCGGCGCAGCGCGGGATGTCACCGAAGGTGAGCGCGTCGATGACCAGCTCCGGTGTGGTCATCGCGCCACACCCGCCCGACGGGCCTTCTGCTCCACCGCGTCGGGGCGTCGTAGATACAGCGGCACAAGGGGTTCGGGTTCGGCGCCCGCGACGATGTCGGCGGCAGCCGCCATGACCACCCCGCGTACGGTCGGCACGCCGGCCGCGGGTGGATCACCGGTCCAGCCGGTGAGTTCGAGGTGGGCCGCCGAACCCGCCACCGCACCGATCCGCCCCCCGGCGACATCGGGGGCGAGCTCCTCGGCGACCACCGCGGGCGCGGTCACCTCGGGGCCGCGCACACGGCGGCCACCCTCGTAGAGCGCCCAGTAGACCTCGCGCCGGCGCGCGTCGGTCACCACCAGAGCTCGCGATCCTGCGTCGTCCGGACCGGCGTCGACGGCAAGCGCATCGAGGGAGCACACGCCATACGCCGGTATCCCCAGCGCGTCGGCGAAGGCGGCGCCGGTCGCCATCCCCACCCGGAGTCCGGTGAACGGCCCGGGCCCGCAGCCGACGACAACCGCGGTCAGTTCGGTTCGGGCCGTGCCGGATTCGGCAAGACACTCGGCGACCAGGGTGGTGAGCAGTTCCGCGTGCCGTCGGTGGTCGGCGACCACCCGTTCGGCCAGCACGCGCACCTCACCGTCGCGCAGTTCGGCCACTCCGGCCACCACCGAATCGGTGGCGGTGTCGACCGCCAGCACCAGACCCTGACTCATTCCGCGCTCACCCACTCCCACTCGGCGTGTCGCACATCGGTTTCGGTGTCCCGTCGCAGCCGCACGACCAGATGCCGGTCGGCGAGCCGCTCGGCCACACCTTCGCCCCACTCGACGACGACGACCGCCTCGTCCAGGTCGGAGTCCAGGTCCAGGGCATCGAGTTCGTCGAGCATCCCGGAACCGCTTCCCGTACCGCCGAGCCGATAGGCGTCGACGTGGACCATCCCCGGGCGGTCGGGCCGGCCCGGCCGGTGCTCGCGGGCGATGATGAACGTCGGCGAGGTCACCCGCCCCTCGACGCCGAGACCGGCACCGATCCCGCGGGCCAGCGCCGTCTTTCCCGCGCCCAACGGACCGTCGAGGATGACCACGTCACCTGCGGACAGGGTCGACGCCAGCTCGGCGCCGAAGGCCTCGGTGTCGTCGACCTCGGGGAGGTCGCGCGTACCGCGGGGACCCACGCCGCTCATCGGCGGCCTCGCTTCCACCAGCGCCGACGGGGGGCCGGCAGAGCGATCCGCGCGCGATCCACCAGTCCGGCGATCGCGTCGCTGACGAGCCGGGGCTCCTCCATCTGGACCATGTGGCCGGCGCCCTTGGCGACGACCAGGCGGGAATCGGCGCCCAGCTGGGAGTACATCCGGACCGAGTTGCGTAACGGCGTGAGCCGGTCCCGGTCTCCGCACACGACCGTGGTCGGCACCTGGGCGACCACCGGCAGCGCGGTCGACTCGTCGTGGATCTCCAAGGCGTGCAAGAAGTTCACGATGGTCTCGATCGGCGTGCTCTGGATCATCGTGTCCACCGCGGCGCCGAGGGCCGGACTGTAGAACGTCGGCCCGAAACTCGCCGCGACCAGCACCGGTTCGAGGGCGGCGCGGGTCAGTCCGCGGCCCGCCTGGACCAGGCGCGGCGCGCGGCGCACGCTCATCCGGAAGGCATCCACCACCGGATTGCGCAGTCCCTCACCGAGTCCGGCGTCGGTGACACCGCGCGACGCCGTCGCCACCAGCGCCACCCCGGCGACCGGACCGTGCGACGAGAACAATGCCGGGTGCCGGCGCGCGAGCCCCATCAGCGTCATCCCGCCCATCGAATGACCCACGAGGACAACGGGTCCCACAGGTACGGTGGCACGGATCACCGCCGCCGCGTCGTCGGCCAGCTGCGCGATCGTGCAGGTCTCGGTCGGGGCCGGGTCGCTCTCCCCGTGCCCCCGGTGATCGAAGAACACCAGCCGGTAGTTGCGATCGTGCCACTCGGCGGCGAGTTGCTCGCGCTGGAAATGCCAGCTCGACAGCCGGAGGCTGAAGCCGTGCACGAACACGATCGTGAGGTCGGGCACGGAGCCTTCCGACACCGTCCCGAGGTCGACGATCCGCACCGCGAGATCCAGCCCGTCGTCGGCGGTGACCGTGGTCCCCCGCTCGCGGTAGAGCGCGGTGAGATCGACATCGGCGTGCGGATCCGGACGGCCCACCACGCTCTTGCGGGCGATGTTGCGCGCTGCCCCGACGGCTGCCATGCCGCCCAGGGCGGCGATCCTCGCCACCCCGGCCAGCAGCCCGACCCGGTCGGATTCCACCACTGCTGCCTCGCTCACTGTCCGGTCCCCATGGACTTCGTGGTTGCCGTGGTCTCGGGGTCGAGCCCGACCTGCCACTCGCCGAGGTAACGACGGACCACGCGCGTCCCGACCTGGGAGACGATCTCGTAGTCGATGGTGCCGATCGCGTCCGCCCAGTCCTTCGCGGTGGGGCCGCCCGAGGCGCCGGTGCCGAACAGTTCGGCCTGGTCCCCCTCGCGGACACCCGCGCCGTCGGGTCCGAGGTCGACGACCAGCTGATCCATGCAGATCCGGCCCACCCCGTCGAACATCCGCTCACCGATCCGGACCCGGATCCGGCCCGACAGCAATCGCGGCACGCCGTCGGCGTACCCCGCGGCGACCACGGCCACCACCGTGTCGCGCGGCGCGATCCACGTCTCGCTGTAGGACACACCCTGCCCGGCGGCGACCTTCTTCACGAGCGCGATGGTCGCGGTCAGGGTCATCGCCGGGATCAGCCCGAAGTCGCCGCGTGCCGGTACCGGGGTCCGGCCGTAGACGGCGATCCCCGGCCGTACCAGGTCGCGGGCGAGATCCGGACGGGTCAGCGCGGCAGGCGAATTGGCGATGTGGACCACCTGCGGTGCAGCGCCGAGGCGGGCCAGGTCGGCGACCGCGGCGTCGAGTCGCTGCGCCTGCGCGTCGTTCAGCGGGTGATCGGGTTCGTCGCCGCGCGCGAGGTGGCACATCGCCGCACGCAGGGTCACCGAGCCGTCGACGTGCGCCTTCGCCACCCGCTCGGCGAAATCCGCCCACTCGTCCACCGCGACGCCGCTGCGATTGAGGCCGGTGTCCACCTTCGCGGTGACGACCGCCGACCGGCCGGTGCGGTGTGCCGCCGCGATCACCGCGTCGAGCTGGGAGATCGACGAGAGTGCGATGTCGATGCCGTCGGCGATCGCTCCGGCGAAGTCGGCTCCCGGCGTGTGCAGCCACGCGGTGATCGGGGCGTCGATGCCGGCGGCGCGGAGCGCGGCGGCCTCGGTGAGGTGCGCGACCCCGAGTTCGGCGGCGCCGGCCGCGAGCACGGCGCGGGCCACCGGCAGGGCGCCATGGCCGTAGGCGTCGGCCTTCACGACCGCCATCACGTCAGCGCCCGAAGCGGCGCGCAGCACGCCGACGTTGTGGGCGATCGCGCCGAGATCCACGGTCGCGGTCAGAGCAGGGGAAGTCATCGTCGACCATTGTCCCAGATCGCCGGGTGCGGCTCGTCCCGGCTGCCTCCGGCGTGAGGTGCGCGTCGTTCTGCGGAGATGGTCTGAGTAGTCACACCGATGCGCGGCGTCGGGCAGGACGGTTGAGTGGACCCCGACGCTGATCCCGAACCGCCGCACCACCGGAAGTCACCATGTACACGAACTCGAATCCGCAGGACCCCGCCGTTCTCACCCCGGTCCGCCTCGTGCGCCCAGCCCACGACCTCGCCGGCTTCACGCCCGCCGGCTTCGTGCCCGTCGACCCGGTCGTCCCGCCCGCGCCTCCCGGTCGGCCGGGCCTGCGCGCATCGCTGACGTCGTGGGCCGCCAACACGATCGGGTGGGTGGCGTTCGCCACGGCCGCGGTGCTCTTCCTTCTCGCCCTCGGGCACGCCATGGCGGGCGAACCCGCCGACGGGTACGGGGTCGCGGCTCTCGTCGCCTTCGGCGTGGGAGTACTCATGACGATCGTCGCCTGCGCGGGTCTCGTCGTGTCATTCGTCCAGCGGGTCAGGCACGGCGCCTTTCGGCGCCCGGGCGTCATCGCCGACGCGATCGTGCTGTCGTCGGTCACCGCGTTCAGCGTGCTGACGGCGCTGTACCCGCTCGCGTTCGTGCTGGCGGCGTGGTGAACTCGCGGATCGCCGGCCGCAGCGCCCCCAGCAGCGTCGACGCCCCGATCGGCGCGCCGCCACTCGCGAGCTGCGCCGCCCGGGCGTGGACGCGCGCGGCCGACGCACCGGCGACCAGCGGCGACCTCCCGGCGGCAAGCAGGGCCCCGGCGATCCCCGACAGGACGTCGCCGGCCCCGGCGGTCGCCGCCCACGACGACACGGCGTCGTTGCCCAGGACGTGACCCGTCGGGTCGGCGACCAGCGTGATACGTCCCTTGAGCAGCACCGTGACGCCCCACCGCGCGGCGAGACCGGAGACGGCGGTCAGACGGTCGGCGCCCAGTTCGGTACCGGTCAAGCGGGCGAATTCGCCGGCGTGCGGGGTCAGCAGCGTCGGTGCCGTCCGCCCGTCGACGAGCCCGGGGTCGCGGGCGATCAGGGTGAGCGCGTCGGCGTCGGCCAGGACCGGCAGATCGGTGTCCAGGACGGTACGCAGGGTCGTCGCGGCCGCATCGTCGGTACCCATGCCGGGGCCGAGGACCCACGCCTGCACGCGTCCGGCACCGGCGAGGTCGGGCGTGGCGACGACCTCCGGCCACTGCGCCACCACCTCGGCGTGGGCGGAGCCGACGAACCGGGTCATTCCGGAGGTCGCGGTCACCGCCGCGCCGGTGGCGAGGACGGCCGCACCGGGGTACCGATGCGACCCGGCGATCACCCCGACCACCCCCTGCGTGTACTTGTCGTCCCCGGGACCCGGTGTCGGCCAATCGATCTCGTCGTCGGTCAAGGTGGCGAGCGGCGAATCGGCGGGGTCGCCGAGGCCGGCGTCATCGAGGCCGATGTCGACGAGGACGACCCGCCCGCACTGTGGGGCGGCGAGCAGGTGGGCGCGGCGACGGAAGCCGAAGGTGACGGTGATGTCGGCACGCACCGCCGGGTCGTGGACCTCACCGGTGTCGGCGTCGACGCCCGACGGCAGGTCGACCGCGACGACGGTGGTTTCCGGACCGACCACCGCGAAGACCTCGGCGGCGTTCGCCCGCAGCGGCCCCCGGCCACCGAGTCCGACCACGCCGTCGACGATCACCTCGAGGCCGTCGGGTAGCCGCTCGCCGATCCGTCCGCCGGCGGCGCGGAATGCCCGCAGCCCGGCGGCGTGGGCGCGGTCCGGGGCGAGCAGGACCGCGTCGACCCGCACGCCGCGGCGGCACAGCTCGGCACCGGCGAACAGCGCGTCGCCGCCGTTGTCCCCCGCACCGACGACCAGCCCGACCGACCGTCCATAACATCCGCCGGTCCGGCTCAGCTCTGCCGCGATCACCCGGGCGACGCCGTGCGACGCCCGGCGCATCAGGACGCCGTCGGTGAGCAGGTTCCCCGTCGCCCGCTCGGCGGCGCGGACCTCATCGGCCGTCAGGTACCGGATCGGCATGCGGAACCGCTATTCGACGGTCACCGACTTGGCCAGGTTCCGCGGTTTGTCGACGTCGTAGCCACGGGCCTGCGCGACGCTCGCCGCGAACACCTGCAGCGGCACGGTCGACACCAGCGGTTGCAGGAGCGTCGGCGTCTTCGGGATGGGGATGAACTCGTCGGCGACGGCACGGGCGGCCGCGTCGTCGGGCTCGGCGATGACGATCGTGCGGGCTCCGCGGGCCTGGATCTCGCGGATGTTGCTGACCATCTTCGAGTGCAGCACGGCGCGGCCGTCCGGCGAGGGCATGACCGTGATCACCGGGAGCCCGTCCTCGATCAGCGCGATCGGCCCGTGCTTGAGCTCGCCGGCCGCGAACCCCTCGGCGTGCATGTACGCGAGTTCCTTGAGTTTGAGAGCGCCCTCGAGCGCCACCGGATACCCGACATGCCGGCCGATGAACAGCACCGTGTTGTGGTGCGCCAGCGAACGCGCCAGCTCCCGGACCGGCTCCATCGTGTCCAACACCTGCGCGACCGAGTCGGTCATCGCCTCGATGGCCGCGAACTCGCGGGCGACCTCGTCGGCGTACTTCGTGCCGCGTGCCTGCGCCAGCGCGAGCCCCACGAGATAGGCGGCGACGATCTGCGCGAGGAAGCACTTCGTCGACGCGACGCCGATCTCGGGGCCCGCGTGGGTGTAGAGAACCGCGTCGGATTCCCGGGGGATCTGTGCCCCGTTGGTGTTGCAGATCGCGAGGACGCGTGCCTTCTGGTCCTTCGCGTGCCGGACCGCCTCGAGCGTGTCGGCGGTCTCACCGGACTGCGAGATGGCCACCACCAGGGTCGACCGGTCGAGAACCGGGTCGCGGTAGCGGAACTCACTGGCGAGTTCGATCTCGACCGGGAGGCGCGTCCAGTGCTCGATCGCGTACTTGGCCAGCAGCCCGGCGTGGTAGGCGGTGCCGCAGGCCACCACGAACACCTTGTCGACGTCGCGCAGATCGTCGTCGGTCAGGCGTTGCTCGTCGAGCACGATGCGACCGTTCTGCAGGTGCCCGAGGAGGGTGTCGGCGATCGCGCGCGGCTGCTCGGCGATCTCCTTGAGCATGAAGAAGTCGTAGCCGCCCTTCTCCGCGGCCGCGAGATCCCAGTCGATGTGGAACGGCTTGCCGTCCCGGGCGTTCTCGTCGAAGTCGGTGACCGTGTACGAGTCGGCGGTGATCACCACGACCTCGTCCTGGCCGAGCTCGACCGCGTCCCGGGTGTGTTCGATGAAGGCCGTGACATCCGACGCGAGGAACATCTCGCCCTGCCCGACACCCACCACGAGCGGGGTCGACCGCCGCGCGGCGACGATGGTGTCCGCGTGGTCGGCATGGGTGAACACGAGCGTGAACGCACCTTCGAGGCGACGCAGCGCCGCATACGCGCTAGCCACGAAGTCGCCGGCGGTCGGCCCGAACGCGTAGTACTTCGACACGAGGTGCACGGCGGTCTCGGTGTCGGTCTCGGACACGAACTCGATGCCGTCGTCCTCGAGTTCGGCGCGTAGCTCGGCGTAGTTCTCGATGATGCCGTTGTGGACGACGGCGAGCTTGCCGTCGTCACTGGCGTGCGGATGCGCGTTCCGATCGGTCGGCTTGCCGTGTGTGGCCCACCGCGTGTGTCCGATGCCGGTCGTGCCCGACAGCGACTCGCGACCGACCGCGGCGATCTGCTTCTCGAGGTTCTCCAGCCGGAGTGCCTTCTTCTGGATCGCGGTGCTTCCCTCGCCGTCGAGGATCGCGACGCCCGCCGAGTCGTACCCGCGGTATTCCATCCGCCGCAACGCGTCGACGACGATGTCCAGGGCATCGCGCCGCCCCACGTATCCCACGATTCCACACATAGCTAGTCAGGGTACCTGCGGACGCGCGAGCGGCAGCGCGGCGCGTCGGGTGCCGAGCGGGGGTCACAGCAGGCCGCCACCGGGTACCGCGGCACGGACGTCACTCGATGGTGTCGGGCACCACCGCGTTCGGGGCCCGGGACGGCACCGGACTCGCCGCACGGCGGCGTTTGCGCTCTTTCGCGCCGAGCAACTTGGCGATCTTGTCCTGGATCTCCGGCGGATCGTCGAGGTCCACCGCGGGCACCTTGCCGAGCTCGGTGTCGGCGTCGGCGAAGGCCTCGTACCGGCTGTCGTCGTCGAGGGTGTGCAGCAGGAATCCCGTGGTCAGGGCGCGTGCGGCGGTGTGCGTCTTCTTGTCGGCGCCGTTGCCGCCGAGGAGTGATTTGATCGACCGGTGCTCGATCAGCCCGCGGGACGTCGCGGCCGGCGGGGTACGCAGCACCACACCGGGACGGGGATCGGCGGCCGACTCCGACCCGTACGCCTGTGCCAGGGGCAGGGCGTTGCCGTCGATGGTGTCGAGTTCGCCGATCGCCGACACGATGAGTCCCGGAGCACTCACCCGGCGGGCCGCGGGCAGGAGTTGCGCAGTCGTCGGCGCCGGGAACAGTGCGACCACCCCCCGGGCCGGCGGTTGCGGCTGACCGTGCAGCACGCCCTCCGACGCGGCCAATACCGCTGCGGCGGCACCGAAGCCGTGGCCGGCGAACCCGATCTTGCGCGGGTCGACGGTGATCTCGCCGAAGCCGAGCGGGACCCGGGTCACGATCGACAGCGCTGAACGGAGCTGGGCGGCCATCGTGTCGTCGGACGCGAGCAGGCCTCGCTGACCCGCCGGGACGGCGACGACGATGCCCCAGGACGCGAGGTGGTGGCACAGGTCGCGGTAGCGCTCGACCGACGTCATCCACCCGTGCCCGAACGCGATGGCGGGGAGCCGTTCGCCCTCGGCGGGAGTGAACACGACACCCGGGGTCCCGACGATCCCGAGGTCGCCGCGCAACACGCGATGGGGGCCGCGTCGGGCGAGCGCCTTCATCAGCTTCGCGGGCGACTGCGTCGGCTTCTGCTGCTTCTTGCCTGGCACAGCAGACAGCCTATGTGTTGCGCGGCGGCAGATGGGGACTGGCGTCGGCCACGTCGGCCGGCAACATGATGCCCGGGGTGGCGTCCGCGGCGTCGGCGGCGTTCTCGAGGTCGTCCCGGAGTTGCTGCGTCTCCGACCGCACCGCGTTGCGGCCATGCTCGTCCATCGCGAGTTCGAGGTCCCGCTGTCGAGCGGAGAACACGTGTGACGCCTCGGCGACGCCGGCGGTCGCGGTGCGGGCGAGGGCCTCGATCTGGTCGGCGAGGTTCACTGGTCACCCGCCAACGCCAGATCACCCGACGATCGGTCCGGCGATGCCTCCGGTTCCGGCCCCGACCGATTCTGTTCCGACCGATTCGGTTCCGCGGCTTCGGTTTCGGCGACCGCCCCGGTTGCCGCCTCGACGGTGGCCGAGGCCGTCGGCCCCGACGCGACGGGCGCGTCGTGTCCCTCGGCGCCGCCCAGCCGGAACGGGACGTCGACGCCGTCGTCGCGGGATGCGCGCGCCGACTCGTCGGGCTCCGACGACCGTACGGACGCCGGGGGCTCGGACGCGGCGACACCTGACATCGACACCGGGGGCTCTGATCGTGCCGCGGCGGTCGCCGCCCCGGTTTCCGCCGGTCGGGCATCGGTGGTCGATTCGGCCATCCAGGTCTGGGGTCCCGGTGCGGGCGCGGCGACGGTCTGCGCCGGTGCCGCCGCGGACGGTGATCCCGGCGACACGACCGGGACGGCGCCCGGGTGCCCGGCGTCGACCGGATAAGCCTCGTCGTCGATGCCGTCGACGGACCGGTTCAGGAGGTCGAGGATTCCGGCGATCCCGCGGGTCGTCGTCTCGAGCGAGGTGCTGAACAGGGCCAGCCGGGACGAGATGTCCTCGACCGCCACCCCGATCGGCACGCGACCGGTGAGCACCGCCTGCGGCAGTTCCGCCGGCGGCACCCCGGCCGCGGTCGGTGCCGACAACCGGGCGACGGTCAGATAGAAGGTGCGCAGCAGGCGGTCGATGCCCGACGCCGCGGCCGAGGTGGCGTCGGTGAGGGTGCGCAGGATGTGCAGGTCCGATTCGGCGCGACGCTGATGGTCGATGACCGTCGTGAGGGCGACAGTCGCGGACTCGCTGTTCCAACCGTCGTCGAGGCGGACCTGCTGTTCGGGGAGATGGTGGAGTTGTTCGGACACGGCCCGGTGCGCCGACACCAGGGCGCGGCTGTCCGCGGACAAGGCCGCGATGTCGAATCCGTCGACCACGCGGAGTCCGTTGCGGAGGGTGGCATCGTCGGGGGCGGCGACCCCCATCAGACGCCCGGCCGCCACGAGTTCGATCAACGTCTCGACGCCACCCCGGGCGTCGGACCTCAGCACCGACAACGAGTCCGCGCCGCGCCTCACCGGCCGTCCACCCCCGAGGGCGGCAGCGCTCGCGAGATCTCGTCCGCCACGCGCCGATCCCCGTCCGCCATGGTCAGCGCACTGTTGCGGAGAGTGTCCGCGAGCGCCGCAGCGGCCGTGGCCTGCACCCGTAACCGGCGCGACAGGGTCGCGCTCATCTCGGCGTACGCCGCGGCCGACGGCCCGAAGGCGACCGTGTTCTCGTCTCCTGCGATCGACTCCCGAGCCCAGGTCCCGAAGTCGTGTGCGGCCAGATCGTCGGCGACCGCCGACAACACCAGCGAGGACCTGCGGTAGTACGCCGACACCGCGGACACCTGGGCGGTGTCCATCGAGATCGGGCGCGACCCGACACCGTCCGCACCGTCGCCGTTCATGTCACCCCTCCCCGACGCGCGTCCGCCAGTTCACTGCCATCCTCCGAGCGGCCCTGCATTCTTGGACGCACGGCAGCGGCCGCCGGTTCCCGGGAATTCTCCGGACACGCAGGGAATTGTCGCGTACGGAGGGGCGAGGCGCCAGTGCGCCATCAGGCGAGCGGTCAGTCGGGCAGTTCGATGCCGTGCGAGGTCACGGCGTCGAGCAGAGCGGTGGGCCGGTCGGCGGCCGGGACGTCGTGGACCAGCGCGAACGAGCAGCCGAGGGCGCGCGCCCCGCCGTCGGCGGTCTCGCTGTCCCCGACCATCAGCACCTCGTCGGCCGGCACACCCAGCGGATCGAGCGCGGCGTGGAAGATCCGGGGGTCGGGTTTGATCGCCCCGACCTCGTAGGACAGCGCGAACGCGGCGACGAGGTCCTCGACGCCGTGCAGGGCCAGCACCTTGCGCAGGTCGAAGGCGATGTTGCTGACGATGCCGACCGGAACCCCTACCGCACCGAGCTTCTGCAGCACCGCGACGGTGTCGGCGAACGGAACCCACGAGGACGGGTCGAGCACCCGGTTGTAGAGAGCGTTCGCGTGGTCGGCATTGCTCATCCCGACCGTGCGCAGCAACGCCAGGTAACCGGTCCGATGCAGCGCCGGGTCGAGATCACGACGTTCCCAGGCATCCTGGTCGGCACCGACGACGCCGTCGGGCAGACCGACGGGTGCGACCATGCGCCGGATCATGTCCGCCTGACGGTCGCGGTCGAACTCGGCACCGGTGTCGTCGCGCAGGTCGGCGAACCACTCGTCGCGCGCCTCGAAGCGGAACAGGGTGCCGGAGAAGTCGAACAGGACCGCGCGCGGTGCCCCACCGGTCATGCCCCGGCCCCCTGGACGACGTCGGCCAGACGGCCGGCCACCGCCAGCGCCTGATCGGCGGTCGCGGCTTCGACCATCACGCGGACGAGCTGCTCGGTTCCCGACGGGCGCAGCAGGACGCGACCGGTCTCCCCCAGTTCGGCTTCGGCGGCCACGACCGCTTCTTTCACCGATTGTGATTGGGCCACTGCGTGTTTGTCGCCCACGCGCACGTTGATGAGCTCCTGCGGCAGCACCGTCACGATGCCGGCCAGGTCGGCGAGCCGCGTCGACGTGGCGGCCATCCGCGCCATCAGCATCAGCCCGGTCAGGATGCCGTCACCCGTCGTGCCCGAACCCGGGACGACGATGTGACCGGACTGTTCCCCGCCGATCGAATAACCGCCCCGCCGCAGTTCCTCGAGGACGTACCGGTCCCCGACCCCGGTGGTGTGCACGGTGATCCCGGCCTCGCGCATGGCGATGTGCAGTCCGAGATTGCTCATGACGGTCGCGACGAGCACATCGTCGTGGAGCTTGCCCTGGTCTTTCAGGGACGTCGCCAGCACGGCCATGATGGCATCGCCGTCGACGATCTGACCCGTGGAATCGACTGCGAGACAACGGTCTGCGTCACCGTCGTGAGCGAGTCCGAGGTCGGCTCCGTGCTCGAGCACGGCCGCCTGCAACTTGTCCATGTGCGTGGACCCGCAGTCGGCGTTGATGTTGAGGCCGTCCGGCTCGGCGTGGATCGCGATGACCGTCGCCCCGGCGTCGGCGTAGGCCTGCGGAGCGAGCTCCGACGCCGCGCCGTGCGCGCAGTCGACGACCACGGTCAATCCGTCGAGGCGGGTGTCGACGGCCTGTGCGAGGTGGCGCCGGTAGCGGTCGCCGGCGTCCGGCGCAGCGACGATCCGGCCCACCGCAGCCCCGATCGGGCGGATGAACTCGCCGTCCATGGTCGCTTCGATGCGGTCCTCGACAGCGTCGTCGAGCTTGTGCCCGCCGCCGGAGAAGAACTTGATCCCGTTGTCGGGCATGGGGTTGTGCGACGCGGAGATCATCACGCCGAAGTCGGCGTGGTAGTCCGCGGTCAGGAAGGCGACCGCCGGGGTCGGCACGGTGCCGACGCAGATGGCGTCGACTCCGGTGGCGGCGAGCCCCGCACACACCGCGGCTTCCAGCATCTCGCCGGATGCGCGCGGATCACGTCCGACGACCGCGCGCGGACGCCGGTGCGACTCGGTCGCCGAACTCTCTGCGAAAACGACCGCGGCGGCCGAGGCCAGGCGCAACGCGAGCTCGGGGGTGAGCTCGTCGTTGGCCAGGCCTCGGACGCCGTCGGTTCCGAAAAGGCGTGCCAAGATCAGCGCTTGGAGTACTGCGACGCCTTGCGGGCCTTCTTGAGGCCGTACTTCTTGCGCTCGACCGCACGCGGGTCACGGGTGAGGAAGCCGGCCTTCTTCAGGGCGGGACGATCCTCCGGGGTGACCTCGATGAGCGCACGCGCGATGGCGAGACGCAGCGCGCCGGCCTGGCCCGAGGGGCCTCCGCCGACGAGCTTGGCGTAGATGTCGAACGACTCGGTGCGCTCGACGGTGACCAGCGGGGCCTTGATCAGCTGCTGGTGCACCTTGTTGGGGAAGTAGTCCTCCAGCGACCGGCCGTTGAGGGTGAACTCACCGGAACCCGGGGCCAGGCGAACGCGGACGACGGCCTCCTTGCGGCGGCCGACGGTCTGGATCGGACGGTCGATGACGACCGGCTCGCGGACCTCTTCGACCACAGCGGCGTCGTAGTCGTCAGCGGCGACCTCGACGGCCTCCACGACCTCGACGGCAGCCTCGTCGACGGCCTCGACGGCGTCGTTGATGTTCTCGTTGCTCACTGGGCCACCTGCTTGATCTCGAAGGGGACGGGGCGCTGGGCCGCGTGCGGATGGTTCGGGCCGGCGTAGACCTTCAGCTTCGAGGCCATGGCGCGGCCGAGCTTGGTCGACGGCAGCATGCCCTTGACGGCCTTCTCGATGACCCGCTCGGGGTAGGTCGCGAGCAGCTCGGTGGTGGTGCGGGACTTCAGGCCACCGGGGTGCCCCGAGTGGGTGTAGTTCAGCTTGCGATCAGCCTTGTTGCTGGTCAGCGCGACCTTTTCGGCGTTGATGATGACGACGAAGTCGCCGCCGTCCATGTGCGGGGCGTAGGTCGGCTTGTGCTTGCCGCGAAGCAGGTTCGCGACCTGCACGGCCAGCCGGCCGAGCACCACGTTCTCGGCGTCGATGACATGCCACGTACGCGTGATGTCACCGGCCTTCGGGGTGTAGGTAGGCACAGTTGTCCTCAACTTTTGTCGAATGGATGCTGGTCGGGTGCACGGCAGAGGTTGTTCCCGGCGACCAGTGGGGACCCGGGCCTCCGCTGACCTGGACACACAGCTGTGCGCCAGGCGCCGAGCACCAGCGATCCAGGCTACGCGACCGCGCTGGTCAGGGTCAAAACGGACTCGGCCTCACGACGACGGCGACACCCGGACCGACCGCACCGCCGCCGCGCACTCGTCGTCGGCGGATTCGGCCGCGGTACCCGCCTGACAGCCGATCGAGACCTGCAGACCATCGTCGACCACGACGTACCAGCGGATCGCGCCGCCCGAGGCCGGTGACTCGCGGTAGCCGATCACGTCCCGCCCGCCGAACCGGGTGGCGGCGGAGAACTCGGTGACGACGTCGTCGCCGCGCTGCTCGATCCGGTTGCGCAGGCTCCCCGCGACCGATTCCCGGGTGGAGCCGGCGCGCACCTCGGTGAGGACGGCGATGATGCGCCGGCCGTCGTCGGGATCGACGAACACCGCGCGAGTGGTCGAGGGGTCGTCGGCCGAACCGCTCGGGGTCCGCTGTTCGGACTGCCGCCAGTCGCCGGGCACCGCCAGCGTCGCACGCCCGAGGCCGACCTCCGTCGACGCCGCGTCCGGTGCGGTGCCGCGCTGCCAGAGTCCCACCCCGATCGCACCGCTCACGACCAGGATCGCCATCACCGCCGCGGCGAGCAGCGTCCCCGACCGGCGCCGGGTGGCGCCGACCGGGAGCGAGGGTCCGGGATCGGCGCCCGGGGCCATCGTGTCCTCGTCCGCACCGCCGGTGCGGTGGCCGAGCCGGACCACGAGCTCGCGGTCGACGGCGACCACGCGTCCCGCGACCGCGTGCCCGGCGATGACGCCGATCGCCGCGGACACCTCGTCCGGGCGGTCCCCGTCGACGAACACCGCCTCGACCGAGTCGTCGATGACGTCGAGGCCGTCCGCGTTCGGCGAGGAGCGCGGCGCACGGTCGGCGCCGGGACGGATGAGCCCGGAGCGCTCGATCACCCAGCCGTCCGGACCGCGTCCGACGATCTGCACGTCCCACCACGCCGGTCGCGGGTGGCCGGGATCGGCGGGCGGCCGCGGGAGATGTGTGGTCTCGACGACGGCGCACCGCCGCACGGTGAGGTCGGCGTGACTGCGCGCGACGAGCACCGCCCGCGGTAGGAGTGCCACCGGCGCGCGGCCGTCGCCGAGGTCGGCGAGCGTCGATGCCCGACGGGGTCCCCAGGTGCTCGGGTGCCCGACGACGAGGGGTCGGCCCGCGGGCAAGTCGAGGCCGGCGAAGACCCGCCGCCACACCTGCCGCAGGTGTTCGCGCCGACCGTCGACCACGACACTCATCTGGTCCACCGACTCGAGCAGCGGCCGCACATCGCGATCCACCCGGCGCAGCCCGTGCTCCGGGTCATGGGCCAGCGGCGTCCCGAACGCGAGATCGACCACCATCGGACGGATCCCGTCGCCGATCGGTTGCACCTCGCCCGGCTGTGTCATCCGGCCCGACCCACCCCTAGTCGCCGATCGGGAGATGGGCGACCTGGATCATCTCCTGCGGCCGGACGCGCGACACCAGTTCGCCGCGGCCGGGCACCAGCGTCTGCATCCTCGACCGGCCGGTGATGAATCCCTCGTCCCGGTCACCGCTCATCAGCAGGATGTCCGACGACAGGTCCTTGAGGCGCGCGATCAGCGGATCGAACATCGCCCGACCGAGGCCGCCGGAACGTCGGGCGAGCACGATGTGCAGCCCGATGTCGCGCGCATGGGAGGCCAGTTCGACGATCGGCAGCATCGGATTGCCGGTCGAGGTGACGACCATGTCGTAGTCGTCGACCACCACGTACACCTCGGGCTGGCCCTCGAGCCAGGTGCGGTCCCGCAGTTGCTGGACGGTCACGTCCTCGGGTGGCATCCGGTTCTTCAGATACGCCGCCAGCTCCGTCATCATCGACGCCGCGCGGTCGGGCGAACTCGCGTAGCCGGCGAGATGATCGCCGTCGATGATCCCCAGCATCGTGCGGCGGTAGTCGACGAAGACGATGCGCACCTGCTCGGGTGTGGCACCCGCGACCAGCCCGGTGACGATCGTCCGCAGCAGGTTGGTCTTGCCGTGCTCGACGTCGGCGAACGCCATGAAATGCGGTTGGGCGGTGAAATCGAGGACCACCGGGGCGAGTTCGAGCTCGCCGACACCGATCGCCACCTGATTGGGTGCCAGCGTCAGCCCGGCGGCGGCAACCGCGCGCTGCACCGATGCGTAGTCGATCGCGGTGCTCAGCTTGCGCACGGCCATCGCCGAGCGGCCCGGATAGGCGGCGGTGAGCTTCTCGACCGACTGGGCGACGCCCGCGGGCAACGACTCGGCACTGCTGACGGAATCGAGCCGGGGCAGCGCGATCAGCATGTGCAGCTCCTGCCCGGTCAGGCCGCGACCGGGTCGGTTCTGCGGGACCAGGGCGGCGGCGCGACGACCCATGTCGGAATCCATCGGGTCGCCCAGCCGCAGCTCGATCCGGGTACCCATGAGATCGCGGACCGCCGGGCGCACCTCGGCCCACCGGGATGCGGTGACCATGACGTGGACGCCGTAGCTCAACCCCTGGGCCACGATCGCGGTGATCTGTTCCTCGAGCGATTCCAGTTCGGTCCGCAGCACGTTCATGCCGTCGAGGACGAGGAACACGTCGCCGAACCGGTCCTGCGCCAGCGGGTCCGACGCCGGCGAGGTGACGCCGGACCGGAACCACGCTTCCCGGCGGGACCGGTAGTCGCGCATCGACTCGATGCCCAGCCGGGTGAACAGCAGTTCGCGCGAGCGGACCACGGCCGCCACCTCGGCGACCGTACGGCGGACCGCGTCCATGTCGCCGCGCGAGGCGACCGAGCCGACATGCGGGAGCCCGGCGAGACCGGCCAGACTGCCGCCGCCGAAGTCCAGACAGTAGAACTGCACCTGTTCGGGCGTGTGGGACGCGGCGGCCGACATGATGATCGTGCGCAGCGTCGTCGACTTGCCCGACTGCGGACCGCCGACCACCGCCACGTTGCCCGCGGCCCCCGCGAGGTCGATGACGAGCGGGTCGCGTCGCTGGTCGTAGGGCCGGTCGACGACGCCGATCGGAACGCTGAGACTCCCCGGCACCGCCGGGTGGGACCAGTCCCGCTCGCCGAGAAGATGTTCCACGGTGGGCGAGTCGTCCAGTGGCGGCAGCCACACGCGGTGGGCCGGCGGGCCCGCGTGTTCCATGCGTTCGACGATGGTCTCCATGAGCGTGGGCACCTGCGCCGAGACCGGCTCGAACTCGGTGGGCGCCTCGGGTGCCGGCGGTTCCTCGTCGAGCAGGCTCTCGGCCTGGTCGAGCAGCGAACGCGACGCGCCCTCGTCCAGCGGCACCGGAAGTGCGGTGAAGACCTTGAGGTTTCCGCGACGCGATGACGCCGTGGTCGTCGGATCGACCGACTCGGTGACCGTCGGCGAGTAGTAGGCCCCCGACACGTAGGAGGTGTTGAACCTGATCGGGTCCGCCGAATCGCACTTGAGGTACGCCGAACCCGGGACGCTCGGGAGGTGATAGGCGTCGGGAACACCGAGAACCGAGCGGGACTCGTTGGCGGAGAACGTCTTCAGGCCGATCCGATACGACAGGTGCGAGTCCAGGCCCCGGAGTTTGCCTTCTTCCAGCCGCTGCGAGGCGAGCAGCAGATGGATGTGCAGCGAGCGACCCAGACGACCGATGGCGACGAACAGTTCGGCGAAATCGGGCTTCTGCGAGAGCAGTTCGGAGAACTCGTCGACGACGATGAACAGTGCCGGCAGCGGATCAAGGCGCACCCCCGAGGCGCGGGCGCGCTCGTAGTCGGCGACGTTCGCGTAGTTGCCCGCCGCCCGCAACACCTCCTGGCGCCGGTTCATCTCGCCCGAGAGCGCGTCCTTCATCCGGTCGACCATCGAGAGTTCCTGCTCGAGGTTCGTGATGATCGCGGCGACGTGCGGCGCGGATTCCAGGCCCAGGAACGTCGCGCCGCCCTTGAAGTCGACGAGCACGAGATTCAGCTCCGACGGCGAATGAGTCGCCAGCATCGCCAGGACCAGCGTGCGCAGGAACTCCGACTTCCCCGATCCGGTGGCGCCGATGCAAAGCCCGTGCGGACCCATGCCGCCGTGTGCGCTCTCCTTGATGTCGATCTCCACGGGCGCGCCGGTCGGCGTGTAACCGATCGGCACGCGCAGGCGCTCCCGGCCGGTACGACCACGCCAGGCCGTCGCCGGATCGAAGCGTGCGGCGTCGTCGATGCCCAGCAGCGCGGGCAGGCCGGGGTCGGCCGAGGTCGCTTCGGACTCGAGGTGGGCCAGCGTCGCCGCGGTGGCCAGCCGGTAGCGCGCCATGCGCCGGGCGATCGCCTCCGCCTCGGGAATCGTCAGCGAGTCCATGTCGGCGAACTCCTCGACGCCGGCGGCACTGCGCGCGGAGACCTTGCCCCCGCGCACGACGAGTTGCAGCCCGCGCCGCACCGCGAGACCGTCCGGCGGCGCGGTCAGGTCGAGGATCGTGACGCCTTCCATGCCGGCGTCGTTGATGATCCGCTCGTCGCCGGCGACGTAACCGTCGTCGATGATCACCACGAGGTGTGCGCGGTTGGCGTTCGGCGGCGCCGACCGGCTGAACCGGCCGCGCTCGAGGAGGTCCGCGGCCATCGAGTTCTCGAGGTCCGCCAGCGTCGGATAGATCATCCGCATCGCCCCGACGCCGTCGCGCAGCGTCGGATGTCCCACGTGCGGAAGCCATTTCGCCCAGTCCCAGGCCTCCCCCGCCGGATCACCGGTCACGATGCCGATGTGCAGATGATCGGGACCGTGGAACGCACACAGCTCCACGACCATCGACCGGATGAGTTCGCGGGTCTCCTGCCGCGCACCCTCGATGTTGATGGCGGGGAAGCCGCGCAGCGAGATCGAGGTGGGCAGGCGGTACACCGCGGAGTGCGTGCGCACGAACCGGCGCAGGGCCACCATCGACACCGGCTCGATGTCCTCGAGGGGCCCGGTCTCCGGCGGCATGAGCCGCGTGGCGAGTCGCTGGACACCCACCCCGACGCGCACATGGGCGAAGTCGGCGTCGCTGGGGCGGCGTTCCCACATGCGCCTGCTGCCGATCACGTCGAGCAGCGCACGCGGGTCCGGGTGGCTCCAGGTGCGTGCCGCGCGCTGGTTGTCGACGGTCTCGAAGACCTGGCCGCGCAGCTGGCCGAGATAGCGGAAGTAGTCCTTGCGTTCCTCGTTGAGTTCTCCGGCGCGTTTGCCCCCGCCACGGCCGCCGGCGGCGAACATGCCGAACATCGACATCAGCATCATCAGCGGGAACATCATGAACAGCGGGTTGGTCAGGATGTTGCGCCCACCGGTGACGACCATCAGTGCCACCATGCCGACGACGGCGACGACCATCACCACCGGCAGCAGTTTCATCAGGAGGCCGCCGGGCACCACCCGCGGCACATCCGGCGGCGCCTGGATGTTGACCTCGCCTCCGGGCGTGCGTGGGGGCGTGATGCGCGGGCGACGCACAAAGCCTTCCGTCGTCGTGACCACACGTCCCCCCTGACATGTCGCGCTGTGTATCCCCGGGCGGTCGAACCCGCCGCGGTTGGCTATGTTAGCTGCTGAATCTAGGGGGAGGATTGACCTGATGTCGTCTGTGGACGGATTCGCACCGGGGTACCCGGCCACCGCTGCCGACGCGGACACCGGGGATCGCCGGCGGGGTGAGGGGGCCGTCGAGCCGCAACTCGTACGGGTGTCCGTACTGGGCGGCAACACCCAGCTCGACGTCGGACTGCCGGCCGGCATCCCCATCGCCGGACTCATCGGTGACCTTGTCGCCCAGATCGAATCGCGCAATCCCTCGAGGTCGGACCCCGACGACCCGGATGCCGACGCCCGCAATCCCGGCCGACCGCACGACCGGCAGAACAAGTGGACGCTCGCGCTCGTCGGACAGGACCCACTGCCCCTGCACCGGTCGCTGTCGGAGTCGGGTATCCGTGACGGCGACCTGCTGCTGTTGACCTCCACGCGAACCGGGGAGTCCCCGGTGCTGTTCGACGATGTGGTCGACGCTGTCGCCCGATTGAACGAATCGCAGTTCGTCGACTGGACCGCGGCGTCCGCCCGGAAGGTCGGTTACGCACTGGCACTCGTCGCCGCGATCGCGGCGGCGGCGTCCCTGGCCGCGGTCCGCTCCGGCACCGGCGCCCTGTGGTTCGCCGGGTTGTCCGGGCTGGCGGTCGTCGGATTCGTCACCGCCTCGACGATCGTGTCCCGCTACTACCGCGACGAGCAGAGTTCGACGGTGCTGTCCCTGTGTGCCGCACCGATGGCCTTCGTGACCGGGATGATCGTGACGCCCGGGTCGTACGGCGCCGCACACCTCACCCTGGGCTTCGCGTTCGCACTCGTCGCCGCGGTCGTCAGTTATCGCATGACCGCGGCCGGGGCGACCGCACACAGCGCCGTGACCAGCGCGGCGCTGCTCGGCGCCACCGGTTGTGGGGCGCGACTCCTCATCGATGCGCCGGTGGCCGATGTCGCCGCCGTCATCGCCGCGGTCGGTCTGCTGTGCATCGGTCTGGCTCCCCGCACGACGATCCTGCTCGCGAAACTGCCGCTGCCCCCGGTGCCGACCGCGGGTGCCGCCATCGACGTCAAGGACATCGAACCGCGACCGGCCATCGAGGGCATCGGGGCGATCGGCGCGACCGCCCTTCCCAAAGCCGATGCGCTGGAACGTCGTTCCTACCTCGCCAACGCGTACCTGACCGGCATCGTCGGCGGGCTCACCGTCGTCACCGCCATCGCGGCCGTGCTCACCGCCGCCCCGCTCGCCGGGTTCGAATGGCGCAACGCCGTCTACGCCGCGATCATCGGCGTCGTGCTGTGTCTGCGGGGCCGCTCTCACAGCGACCTGTTCCAGGCGGGAATCCTCGTCATCGGCGGATCGCTCGTGGTGATCACCCTGATCACCGGTCTCGCGTTCGGCGACGACCAGTGGCCGGTGATCGGTTTCGCCCTCGGCATCCTCGTGGTGATCGGCGCCCTCGTCTTCGGGGTCGTCGCACCGAACCAGGACTTCTCACCCGTGATGCGTCGGTGGGCCGAGATCGGCGAGTACATCCTCGTCGCCCTGATCGTGCCCCTGCTGTTGTGGCTGCTCGACCTGTACCGAATGGTCCGCGAGATCTGATGCGCGACAACCGTGTCCGTGGTGCTGGAGTATTCGCGACGACCCTCGTCGCGGCACTCGTCGGGGCCTCGGCGACGCCCGCTGCGGCGGTGACCCCGCCTCGGATCGATCCCGGCGCCCTCGTCCGGTCGGCCCCGGTCGCCCCGCTCGAACCGACCGAGCAGCGGCACCTGTGCAACATCCCGGAACTGACGCGCACCGTGACGAAACCGACCGCGGCGCAGGCGATGATGAATCTCCCGGAGGCGTGGCGGTTCAGTCGCGGACAGGGTCAGCGGGTGGCCGTCATCGACACCGGGGTGACGCCCCATCCGCGGCTCGGTCGCGTCGTCGCCGGTGGCGATTACGTCTCGGGCGGCAACGGACTCGACGACTGCGACGCCCACGGCACCCTGGTCGCCGGGATCATCGCCGCCCGGCCCAGCACCGCCGACGCGTTCGCCGGCGTCGCGCCCGCGGCATCGATCATCGCGATCCGCCAGTCCAGCAGCGCTTTCCAGAAGAAGAACGACCGCGCCCGGGACGACGCCGCGCCGGTGGTCGGCTCGGGTTACGGGTCCGTCCGGACGCTGGCGCACGCCATCGTGCGCGCGGTCGATCTACGCGCCACCGTCATCAACATCTCCGAGGTGGCGTGCGCGTCGGCGGCGGATTCGGTCGACGACCGGGCGCTCGGTGCGGCCATCCGGCACGCCTACGACCGGAACGTCGTGGTCGTCGTGGCAGCCGGCAACCTGACGCGCGACGGCGCCTGCCAGAACCAGAATCCGGCTCCCGCCGCCGACGACCCCGACGGATGGCGGTCGGTCGCGACCGTCGCCAGTCCCGCCTGGTACTCGCCGTACGTGCTGACGGTCGGCTCGGTGGACGCCGACACCGGCTCGCCGAGCGACTTCAGCCTGCACGGCCCGTGGGTGAGCGTCGCGGCGCCGGGCACCGACATCGTGAGCCTGAACAGCAAGCGCGGTTCGAACCGGCTGGCGTCGGCCCAGCAGAGCGACGGCGGGCCGGTGCCCTTGATCGGCACGAGTTTCGCCGCGCCGTACGTCGCGGGCACCGCCGCGCTGATCCGGGCCCGCTTCCCGGATCTGACCGCGCGCGAGGTGATGGACCGCATCATCGCCACCGCCCACTCCCCGGGAACCGGGCGCGATCAGCGGATCGGACACGGTGTCATCGATCCGGTCGCCGCCCTGACCGCCGAAGTGCCGGCCGACCAGCAGCGGGACCGCACCTCGGCCCCGATCGCCGCTCCACCGGTGGCCCAGCCGCCCGACCACAGTGCCCGCAACGTCGCGATCATCGGCAGCGCCGTCGCGGCGATCGTCATCGCCGCCGTCCTCGCGATCGCACTACCCCACCGACGGGTGCGCAAGCTCGACCCGGACGAGTTCTGATCTGTCGACGCCGGATCGTGGCCCGAGGTCAGCTGGACGAACGTGCGGGGCGCAGCTCGCGCGGGAGCGCGAAGGTCAGCGTCTCGTTGGCCGTGTTGACCGTCTCGACCGTGCCGTAGCCGCGTTCGGCCAGGTAGTCGAGAACCCCGCGGACCAGCACCTCGGGCACCGACGCGCCGGAGGTGACCCCGACCGTCGTCACACCGTCGAGCCACGAGTCGTCGATCTCACGGGCGTAATCGACCAGGTGGCCTGCCTTCGCGCCGGCCTGCAGGGCCACCTCGACGAGGCGCACCGAGTTCGAGGAGTTCTGCGATCCGACGACGATCACCAGGTCGCATTCGGGAGCCATCGCCTTGACCGCGACCTGCCGGTTCTGGGTGGCGTAGCAGATGTCGTCGCTGGGCGGGTCGTTGAGCAGCGGGAACTTCTCGCGGAGTCGACGGACCGTCTCCATGGTCTCGTCGACGGACAGGGTGGTCTGCGACAACCAGACGAGCTTCGACTCGTCACGGACCTCGACCGCGTCCACGCTGTCGGGACCGTCGACGAGCTGGATGTGCTGTGGGGCCTCGCCGGCGGTGCCCTCGACTTCCTCGTGGCCCTCATGGCCGATCAGGAGGATGTCGTAGTCGTCGCGCGCGAATCGCTTCGCCTCTTGATGGACCTTCGTGACCAGCGGACACGTGGCGTCGATGGTGCGCAGGTTGCGCTCGGCGGCGGTCTGGTGCACCAGCGGGGACACCCCGTGCGCGGAGAACACGACCAACGCGCCCTCGGGCACCTCGTCGGTCTCGCCGACGAAGATCGCCCCGCGCTCGGCCAGGGTCTCCACGACGTGCCGGTTGTGCACGATCTCCTTGCGCACGTAGACGGGAGCGCCGTGCTTGTCGAGGGCACGCTCGACCGTCTCCACCGCACGGTCGACACCAGCGCAGTAGCCGCGGGGTTCGGCGAGCAGGACACGCTTCGTCTCAGACATGCTTCCCAGGGTACGGGTTACGCGGCGTTGCCCGTGATGGCAGAGTGTTGGCATGGATCGCGCACCGTACCCCGCCCGGATAGCCGCAGGTCTGATCGTCACCGCCCTCGAGGAGACACGGAAACTCCCGGCGCTGCTCATCACGTTGCCGATGACCGCCATCAGCCAGACCCTCCAGGCCGGTATGCGGGCGCAACAGAACATCGCCGAACTGGCCATCAAGGGCGACGCCGCCCTGGAGATGCTCTTCGACCGGCCCGACGAACAGCCCGAGTGGGCACGTTTCGACGAGGACGACGCAGCGGGTCCCGACCCGGTCACGCCCGCCGCGCCCGCGGAGACCACCGATACGTCTGTGCAGGACGAGAAGCCGAAGGCCGCCGCGACGACCCCGTCGCCCACGACCATCGACGAGGAGATCGAGGAGGCGGCCGCCGACGCCGATCTCGCCGCACCGCCGCGCGCCGATGCCGGGCGGTTCGCGCTGTACAGCTCGACCCCCGACGAGGTCGTCGCGGCCGAGGTGCCGGGCACCGAGGCGGTGGGTTCCGCCGACGGCTCCGGGCCCGAGATCGTCGAGCTCATCGACTACGACACCCTCACCCTCGCGCAACTCCGGGCCCGCCTGCGGTCGGTCGCCGTCGAGGACCTGATCGCGCTCGTCGACTATGAGAAATCCCACCGCGACCGCGCGCCGTTCGTGACGATGCTCGAGAACCGGATCGCCGCGCAGAACAAGCGCTCCACCGAAGCGTGACCGGGGCCGACACGAGCGACACACCGCGACGTTCCTCGTCACCGAACTCGGCCGACCATCCCTGGCCGGTCCGGACGGTGAACACCAAGATCGCCGACTGGATCCATCGGCTTGGACAGATCTGGGTCGAGGGACAGGTCACCCAGATCAGCCGGCGGCCGGGGACCCGCACCGCGTTCCTCACCCTGCGCGACCCCGCTGCCGACATCTCGATCTCGGTGACGTGCAGCCCCGACCTGCTGGCACGCACCGAGGTCCCGCTGACGGACGGCAGCTCCGTGGTGGTCCTGGGCCGGCCGAGTTACTACACCGGGCGCGGCACGGTGTCGCTGCGGGTCAGCGAGATCCGGGCCGTGGGCATCGGCGAGCTGCTGCTGCGCATCGAACGGCTGCGACAGCTCATGGCCGCCGAGGGCCTCTTCGATTCACGGCTCAAACGGCCGTTGCCGTTCCTGCCGCGCGCCGTCGGCCTGATCAGTGGCCGCGCGAGCGCAGCGCAGCACGACGTCGTGAGCGTCGCGACCGCGCGATGGTCGAACGTGCGCTTCGACATCCGCGAGGCCCCCGTGCAGGGGCCGACGGCGGTCGCCCGCATCCTGACCCACCTGGCCGACCTCGATGCCCACCCCGATGTCGACGTCATCATCATCGCGCGCGGCGGCGGCAGCGTCGAAGACCTGCTCCCGTTCTCCGACGAGGCGTTGCTGCGCGCGGTGTCGCGGTGCCGGACCCCGGTCGTCAGCGCGATCGGGCACGAACCGGACAATCCACTGCTCGATCTCGTCGCGGATCTGCGCGCCGCCACTCCGACCGATGCGGCGAAGCGGGTCGTTCCCGACGTCGAGGCCGAACTCGCGGGCATCGCGGATCTGCGTCGACGCAGCGCGCAGGCCCTGCGCAACTGGGTGCGCCGCGAGTCCGGCGTCGTCGCCGCGCTGCGGGCGCGGCCGGTGCTCGCCCGTCCCGGGGTGCTCGTGGACTCCGAGGCCGGCCAGGTGGCCGAGCTGGTCCGCGCCCTGCGCCGAGATGTGTTGCGCCACATCGACTCCGAGGAACGACGTACCGACCATCTCGGTGCGCGCCTGGCGACACTCGGTCCCGCGCAGACCCTGGCGCGCGGCTACGCGGTGGTACAGCGCACCGACACCGACCCGCCCCATGTGGTCGGCACGCTCGCGGACCTGCCGGCGGGTGCACCCCTGCGTATCCGGGTCGCCGACGGCGCCGCAACCGCCCGGGTCGACGAACCCACGACCATGCCGGAACACGGAGGAAATGCGTGAGCACCGACGAATCATCCACTCCGATCGAGGAACTCGGATACGAGGAAGCACGCGACGAACTCGCCGAGATCGTCACCACCCTCGAGCACGGCGGACTCGACCTCGACGCCTCGCTGGCGCTCTGGGAGCGTGGCGAGGCCCTCGCGACCCGCTGCGAGGAGCACCTGCGCGGTGCCCGCGAGCGCATCGAGGCGGTCATCAGCACCGGCTCCGATCCCGACGACTCCGAGGACGACTGAGACTGATCAGTCGAACCGGGTGAGCGCCTCGCGGTCGAGGACACTGATGCGCGTGTGCTCGGCGGTCGGTCGCGCACCGACCCGCGCGAGGACCGGCCGACGATCCTCCCCACCCCTCGATGAGGAGGAAAGCGGCCGCCCCACAGCGGAATCCGGAGGCGGCCCGACGATGTACGGAAGACCGGGTGCGGTCACCGCGGCCCGGGATTCCGGGTCGGTCGGCGCATCGATGGCGCCCGCCTGTTGCACCGGAACGGTCACCACGAGCAGCACGAGGACCGCGACGAGCACGAACCTGGCCCACACGAGGTGCAAGCCGAACCGCGATCCCCCATCCATGAGCGCCTCCTGCCGACGACGCTAGGAACTCCGGGCCGGGTTCTCACGAGTAGTGCGCTACCCCACTTGCAGCGGTTGCTGGGCGACGACCGACGACGCGATCGTCTCGATGTCTGCGTCGCTGCCGCGTGACAGGACCGCGATGCGTACCTTGCCCAGGTCCGTGATCCAGAACCGCTTGCCCTCCGACGTCTCGTAGGTCACCCACTGCCGCCCGCCCGCCTGGCGCGTACCGGTACCGGAGATGTCGGCGAAATCACCCCCGCTGCCGCCGCCGAGGTAGGGGACGAACACGTCCTCGGGCGCATCGGACTGACTGAGCTGGACGTAGGCGCCGTCGCTGCTGAGCCATCCCACCGTGCTGACCCGGTGCCCCTCGATCGCGTCCGACGAACCGGAGTTGGGCCGCCAGCCCTCCGGCGTCGGCGGGCGGCGGATCGGGAACGGGAGCTGGGCGGCGTCGGCGTTCAATGCGCTGACCACGTCGAACGGCGGCAGCTTGCTGTCGGCCACGTCCTTGGAGGCCCCGATCGAGCAGTTCCCCGACGCGATCGCCACCAGCGCACACAGCGCGAGCAACGGGACCAACGACCAGAACATGTCCTTGCCGTTGTTCAGAATGCGGGGTTTGTCTGCCATGGCGCCGAGTATCCCACCAGCAGGGTCACTGACCGAATGCCCGGTGTGACATGCAAGGATGGTGGTCGAGACCACCGCCACCATCACTCGGCGCCGCTGGAGTCGACCCGCGCCGAACAGAGGAGTCGATTGCCCATGACCGTCAGCACCCATCAGGCCCCGGACCGCAACCTCGCAATGGAGTTGGTCCGCGTGACCGAGTCGGCTGCACTCGCGGCCGGTCGTTGGGTCGGTCGTGGCGACAAGAACGGCGGCGACGGCGCGGCGGTCGACGCGATGCGCGAACTGTTGTCGTCGGTCTCGATGCGCGGTGTCGTGGTCATCGGTGAGGGCGAGAAGGACGAGGCGCCGATGCTCTACAACGGCGAAGAGGTGGGCAACGGCGAAGGCCCCGACTGTGACGTCGCCGTGGACCCCATCGACGGCACCACGCTGATGGCGGAGGGCCGCCCCAACTCGATCTCGGTGATCGCGGTCAGCGAGCGCGGCACGATGTACGACCCGTCGGCGGTCTTCTACATGGACAAGATCGCCGTCGGGCCCGAAGCCAAGGGCGCCATCAACATCAACGAGTCCGTCGAGTGGAACATCAACTCGGTCGCGAAGGCGAAGGGCATCGACGTCGCCGATCTGACCGTGATCGTCCTCGACCGTCCTCGTCATGCCGATCTCATCGGTGAGATCCGGCAGGCCGGCGCCAAGATCCGCCTCATCTCCGACGGCGACGTCGCCGGTGCGGTCGCCGCCGCCGACGACTACTCCACCGTCGACATGCTGATGGGCGTCGGCGGCACTCCCGAGGGCATCATCACCGCCGTCGCGATGAAGTGCATGGGCGGCGAGATCCAGGGCAAGCTGTGGCCGCGCAACGACGAGGAGCGCCAGAAGGCCATCGATGCCGGCCACGACCTGGACCGGGTGCTGACCAACGACATCCTGGTCAGCGGCGAGAACGCCTTCTTCTGCGCCACCGGGGTCACCAACGGCGACATGCTGCGCGGCGTCACCTACCGGCCCAATGGCGCGACGACCCGGTCGCTGGTGATGCGCTCGAAGTCCGGCACCGTCCGCCGCATCGAGGCCGTCCACAAGCCGGCCAAGCTTCGCGGCTACTCCCGAATCGATCTCTGAGACACGACATCGGCCCCACACCAACACCGGTGACTTCACGAGTCAACCTCTGGCGTGGGGCCGATGTCGTGGGCGATACGATGCGGTCCGTGAGTAAACCAGCCTCAGCCCCCGAGTTTCTCTACTCCGATCTGCTCCCGACCGGCGCCGACGAGACCCCGTACCGGTTGATCACGACCGAGGGTGTGTCCACGATCTCCGTCGACGGTCAGACCTTCCTGAAGGTCGACCCGGAGGCCATCCGGAGGCTCACCGCGGAGGCCATGCACGACATCAGCCACTATCTGCGCCCGGCTCATCTCGCGCAGTTGCGCAAGATCATCGACGACCCGGAGGCCTCGGGCAACGACCGGTTCGTCGCGCTCGACCTGCTGAAGAACGTCAACATCTCCGCCGGCGGCGTGCTGCCGATGTGTCAGGACACCGGCACCGCCATCGTGATGGGCAAGAAGAGCGAAGGGGTCCTGACCGGCACCGACGACGCCGAGGCCATCTCCCGCGGTGTCTACGACGCCTACACGCAGCTCAACCTGCGCTACTCGCAGCTCGCCCCGCTGACGACCTACGAGGAGAAGAACACCGGCTCGAACCTGCCCGCCCAGATCGAGATCTACGCCACCGAGCAGGGACCCAAGGGTCCGGAGTACAAGTTCCTGTTCATGGCCAAGGGCGGTGGCAGCGCCAACAAGTCGTTCCTGTTCCAGGAGACCAAGGCGATCCTGAACCCGACGAGCATCCTGAAGTTCCTCGACGAGAAGATCCGCTCGCTGGGCACCGCGGCCTGCCCGCCGTACCACCTGGCCGTCGTGATCGGCGGCACCTCAGCCGAATTCGCACTCAAGACCGCCAAGTACGCGTCGGCGCACTACCTCGACAACCTGCCCACGCAGGGTTCGATGTCGGCGCACGGTTTCCGCGATCTCGAGCTCGAGGACGAGGTCTTCCGGCTGACCCAGTCGTTCGGCATCGGAGCGCAGTTCGGCGGCAAGTACTTCTGTCACGACGTGCGCGTGGTCCGGCTGCCCCGCCACGGTGCGTCGTGCCCGGTGGCGATCGCGGTCTCCTGCTCGGCCGACCGTCAGGCCCTCGGCAAGATCACCGCCGACGGCGTCTTCCTCGAGCAGCTCGAGACCGATCCGGCCCGCTACATGCCCGCAGCCGGTGTGGCCGAGGACATCTCGGGTGGCGAGGTGGTCGAGGTCGACCTCAACCGCCCGATGCCGGAGATCCTCGCGCAACTCTCGCAGTATCCGGTCAAGACGCGCCTGTCGCTGACCGGACCGCTGGTCGTCGCGCGCGACATCGCCCACGCCAAGATCAAGGAACGCCTCGACGCCGGCGAACCGATGCCCGACTACCTGCGCGACCACCCGGTCTACTACGCCGGGCCGGCGAAGACCCCCGAGGGCATGGCCTCCGGATCGTTCGGTCCGACGACGGCAGGCCGGATGGACAGCTATGTCGAGCAGTTCCAGGCCGCCGGGGGCTCGATGGTCATGCTGGCCAAGGGGAATCGATCCAAGCAGGTCACCGAGGCGTGTGGCGCGCACGGCGGTTTCTACCTCGGCTCCATCGGCGGGCCCGCGGCACGTCTCGCGCTCGACTGCATCAAGAGCCAGGAGATCATCGAGTATCCCGAACTCGGCATGGAGGCCGTGTGGAAGATCGAGGTGGAGAATTTTCCCGCCTTCATCGTCGTTGACGACAAGGGCAACGACTTTTTCACCGACCCGAGTGGGGCCGTCAACGTTCCGCTGAGCGGCATAAGGATTCGATCGAAGGAGTAGGCACGCCGATGACCGAGGAAACACAGACCGACGCGCAGGGCGAGCAGTACCGCATCGAGCACGACACCATGGGCGAGGTCCGGGTACCCGTCGAGGCCCTGTGGCGGGCACAGACGCAGCGTGCCGTGGAGAACTTCCCGATCAGCGGACGCCCCCTCGAACGGACGCAGATCCGGGCGATGGGACTGCTGAAGGCGGCCTGCGCCACCGTCAACGCCGACCTCGGTCTCCTCGACAAGGAGAAGGCCGACGCGATCGTCGCCGCGGCCACCGAGATCGCGGACGGACGCCACGACGACCAGTTCCCGATCGACGTGTTCCAGACCGGTTCGGGCACCAGCTCGAACATGAACACCAACGAGGTCATCGCGTCGATCGCGAAGTCCAACGGCGTCGAGGTGCATCCGAACGACCACGTCAACATGTCCCAGTCGTCCAACGACACGTTCCCGACGGCGACGCACGTCGCCGCGACCGAGGCCGCCGTCACCGATCTGATCCCGGCGCTCGAGCACCTGCAGAAGGCGCTGGGCGACAAGGCAACCGAGTGGCGTGAGGTTGTCAAGAGCGGTCGCACACACCTGATGGACGCCGTACCGGTCACGCTCGGTCAGGAGTTCGGCGGCTACGCGCGCCAGGTCGAGGCGGGTATCGAGCGGATCACCGCCGCCCTCCCGCGCGTCGGCGAACTGCCCATCGGCGGCACCGCCGTCGGCACCGGCCTCAATGCGCCGGCCGGTTTCGGCACCAAGGTCGTCGCCGAACTCGTGCGGCTGACCGGCGTCGAGTCCCTCACCCTCGCGAAGGACAACTTCGAGGCCCAGGCGGCCCGCGACGGACTGGTCGAACTCTCGGGTCAGTTGAAGACGATCGCGGTGTCGCTCACCAAGATCGCCAACGACGTCCGTTGGATGGGCTCGGGTCCGCTCACCGGGCTCGGCGAGATCCTGCTCCCCGACCTGCAGCCGGGCAGTTCCATCATGCCGGGCAAGGTCAATCCCGTTCTGCCCGAAGCTGTCACGCAGGTGGCGGCGCAGGTCATCGGCAACGACGCCGCAGTCACCTGGGGCGGCGGCAACGGCGCCTTCGAACTCAACGTCTACATCCCGATGATGGCGCGCAACGTCCTCGAGTCCCTGAAGCTGCTCGCGAACGTCTCGCGGTTGTTCGCCGACCGCTGTATTACCGGTCTGCAGGCCAACACCGAGCGGTTGCGCACGCTCGCGGAGAGTTCGCCGTCGATCGTCACCCCCCTCAACAGCGCCATCGGCTACGAGGAGGCAGCGGCCGTCGCCAAGCAGGCACTGAAGGAGGGCAAGACCATCCGCGAGACCGTCCTCGAACGTGGCCTGGTCGGCGAGAAGCTGACCGAGGACGAACTGGACGCCCGGCTCGACGTGCTGAAGATGGCCAATCTCGACCGGGAGCGCTGAGAACCGTGACGGCGCAGCTGCTCCCCTTCCCCACCGACTGGCAGACCGCACTCGTGCTCGTCGCCCACCCCGACGACCCCGAGTACGGGATGGCGGCGGCCGTCGCCCGCTGGACCGGCGAGGGCCGCCGCGTCGTCTACGCGCTGGCCTCGAGCGGCGAGCGGGGCATCGAAGGTCTGCCACCCGCCGAGTGCGGCCCCCTGCGGGAAGCGGAGCAGCGCGCGTCCGCGTCGATCGTCGGCGTCGACGAGGTGGAGTTCTGGGGGTTCCCCGACAGTGACATCCGCAACGTGCCGGAGTTGCGGGACAAGATCACCGAGACCGTCGAACGGGTGCGTCCGCAGGTGATCGTCTCGCTCTTCGGTGGGCCTGAGTGGGCGCCGGGCATGCCCAACCAGCGCGACCACATGGAGTTCGCCGCGGCGGTCCTCGAGGCCTACGACGCCCTGGAAGCCCCGCCGTCGTGGTTGTTCGAGAACGGTCCGGCGGCGACCCACGGCGTCGAGGTCGAGGCACAACTCGACGCGGCCGTTCGAGCACTCGCCGCCCACGACCGCTACCTCTCCGTCCTCGATCCGGACACCCCGGTCCTCGACCAGGCGCGGGCGCAGATCGAGATGGCGACCGCGCCGCGGGACGGCGATGCCCGTCATGTGACCGGCTTCGAGCTCAAACGGGGTCGGCCCGCCTGAGACCCCCGCCGCGCATCAGCAGCGGCAGCGGCGACGTCCCGACGTTTCCTTGGCCCCCCGGATCGGTGACCTTCGGCCCCTCCCGGCGGGCGCGACGCCGGTGGATGGTGTGAGGGTCAATTACTCCGCACACCGTTCGGTGCAAGCTCTCCCAGGGGGACCGTCATCACTCTCACGGCCGTTCTCGTCGCTTTCCTCGCCGCATTCGCCGTCTGCGCGGTCATCGGATTGTCCGTGTGGCTGCTCGTGCTCTTCGGAGTGCTCACCGGACTCCAAACGGTCGCCTGGCTGACCGAGCGCATGTCGGCATGGCGACTACCGGCCGAAGCGGACACCCCCTAGTGGTGTGTCTCGGAAATAAGCGACTGGTCTCCGGCGCTCGATCGGCGCCTGGCTGCGTTGTCGTCGGTCGAGATAGCTCCGCTATCCCTCCCTCCTCCGCCTTGCCAGGCCACCGATCGCTCCACCGGATACCGGCCACCTATTTCCGAGGCACACCACTAGAGCTGCGCCGACCACCGCAGCGCGAGACCGCCGCCCAGCGGCGTGGTCGTCGTGAACGCCCCGCCGGCCTTCTCGGCCCGGAGCGCGAGGTTGGCCAGACCGCTCGGAGTCACGTCCGCCGGCAGCCCGATGCCGTTGTCGATGACCTCGACGACCAGCTCGTCGGCGACCGTGATCGACACCGTCACCGTCGTGGCCCGGGCGTGCTTCACGACGTTGCTGACCGCCTCGCGTATCACCGCGACGACGTTCTCGGCCAACGGGCGATCGACCACGGACAGCGGACCCGAGGTCCGCACGTGCATCTGGATCGGCAGGTCGTCGATCTGCTGGTCGATGACCTCCTGCACACGCTGGCGCAACCGAGTGACGGTCATGTCCTCCGTCTGCAGGTCGAAGATGGTCGAGCGCACCTCCTGGACGATGTCCTGGAGGTTGTTGATCGAGCGGGTGAGCCGCGAGCGGATATCGGGTGAGTGGGTGCGCTGTAGCGTTGCCTGCAGGCTGAGCCCCTCGGCGAAGATCCGCTGGATCACGTGATCGTGGAGGTCGCGCGCGATACGCTCGCGGTCTTCGAGCACGCGCATGTGGTGGGCCTGCATCGTCGCGGTGGCCAACTGCATCGCGAGTGCGGCCTGGTCGGCGAAGTCCGCGCTCAGTCCCAGCAGATCCCGGGCGAACGGCTCCCGCCCGTCGGCCCGCATGGCGATCAGCACTCCCCGTGTGGAATCGACGGTGCGCAGCGGGGCGGCCATGACCGGCCCGTAGCGCGTCGAATCGCCGACGTCGTATTCCAGGTGATTCCGGAGCACGGGCCGGCGCTGGACGAACGCCGTCCCCGAGGTGGACCCGGTGATGGGGATGCTCTGGCCGCGGAAGACTTGTCCGTCTTCTCCCTCGGCGACCGTGATCACCAGTTCGTCGATGAGCTCCACAGGCTCCTCGGTGTCGTGGGGCTCGGCGATGAAGACCAGGTCGGCATCGGCCAGGGTCAGCACCTTCCGCGCGATCTGCTCGAGGACGTCTTGATGATCGGCGCCGGTCAGCAATTCGGTCATCACGTCGCGGTTGGCCTCGATCCAGGCCAGCTGGTTCTGCGCCTGCGCGTAGAGCCGGGCGTTGTCGATCGCGATCCCGGCAGCCGAGGCCAGTGCCTGGATGACCACCTCGTCGTCCTCGGTGAAGACGCCGCCGTTCCTCTTCTCGGTCAGATAGAGATTGCCGAAGACCTCGTCGCGGACCCGGATCGGCGTGCCCAGGAAACTCGTCATCGGCGGGTGGTTGGCGGGGAAACCCACCGATTCGGGGTGCTCGGACAGGTCGGACAACCGCAGGAGCTCGGGCTGGTCGATGAGCTGACCGAGGACGCCGCCACCGGTGGGCAGGTCGCCGATCAGTACCCGGGTCTCGGCGTCGATGCCCTGGGAGAGGAACGCGGACAGGTGATGCCCGCTCCCGAGCACGCCCAGCGCCCCGTACTCGGCGTCGACGAGACGGATCGCCGACGCCACGATCGATTCGAGAGTGGTTTCCAGATCGAGTCCGGAACTGACGACCAGCATCGCCTGCAGGAGCCCGTCGGTCTGATCGCGTACGTCGGCGATCTGGCTGATCCGTTCGGAGACCTCGTCGAGCAGTTCGCGCAAACGCATCTGCGACAGCGCTTTCTGCAATTCGAGCGATCTCGGATCCAGTTCCGAGAATTCGGAAACCATGTACCGGATCATAGTCAGGTTCATTTCCGGGTGCTGCACTTCGGGTTCGAACGCGGTTTCGCTCGGGTTGGGACACGAGCGATGACATTTGGTTAGACCTGCACACATTCGTCGAATTCGTCCGGCCCGTCCTACAATCCGATTCAGGTGTCCGATCCGGAGGGAGACGGCATGATCAGGGTTTTCCTGGTGGACGACCACGAAATCGTCCGACGGGGACTCGTCGAGTTGCTCGACTCCGTTTCCGAGGTGGAGGTCGTCGGCGAGGCCGCCACCGTCGCGCAGGCGCTCGCGCGCATTCCCGCGGTGTCTCCGGATGTCGCCGTACTCGACGTCCGGCTTCCGGACGGCAACGGCATCGAATTGTGCCGTGAGCTTCTCAGCAGAGTGGACGGCCTGCGTTGCCTCATGCTGACCTCACTGACCGACGACGAGGCGATGATGGACGCCATCCTGGCCGGCGCCAGCGGATACGTGATCAAGGACATCACCGGGATGGAACTGGCGCGGGCGATCGCCGAGGTGGGCGCCGGCCGGTCTCTGCTCGACAATCGCGCCGCGGCGGCGTTGATGGATCGGTTACGCGCCCGGCAGGACGCCGCGGAACCGGCGGACGACGGACTCAGCGAGCAGGATCGGACGCTGCTGGCCCTACTCGGCGAGGGCCTGACCAACAGGCAGATCGCCGCGCGGATGCATCTCGCCGAGAAGACCGTCAAGAACTACGTCTCGCGACTGCTCGGCAGGCTCGGCATGGAGCGTCGGACCCAGGCGGCGGTGTACGCGGCGAAGACCGCGAATCGCGACCGACGACGCTGAAGCGCCACGCGTGGGGTCGATCGAACGATGTGTCATTCGACTCTTGAGATCTACATCACATAAGCTGACACTGAAATGGTCGCTCGTCCGACTGGGAGGGCTCTCGGAGGAGTGCGGCCCGACGCTCGAACAAGTGACAGAGAAGGTCCATCGAGATGACAGTTGTTTCCGCATTCGTGGAAACCGGGACTTCCCCCTCCGACCGGCACTGCGGCAGTTGCGGACGCGCGTTCGCGATCCGTACGCCGCTCCGCCAGTCCGATCTGGACGATCTCGCCCGGGTCAACGGGTGGCACATCAGCACCGAGGCCACGTGGTGCCCTGGCTGCCGATGTGCCCGGATGAGTTTGTCCGACGTTCGAGGCCGGCCCGACCGGACCGATCAGCCCGCCTGACCGCCGAGCCCGAAGAGGGCCGGAACCACGCCGACGAGCTGCGAGAGCAGACCGGTCAGGACGTCGGCACCCGGAACACCCGAGGTGGTGGGAGGCGTCGTCCCAGGCGTCGTGCCCGGAGCGGTTTGAGGGGTTGCTCCGGGCGCGTCGCCCGCGGGTGCACCCTGGTTGACACCGATGGTGATCTTCGGATTCTTGGCCGGATCAAGCCACACGAGGATCTGTTTCATCAGCTCGCGTTCGATCGCGACACAACCCATGGTCGGTTCACCGTTCGTCACGTGGAGGAACATCGCCGACGCCCGCCCCGGGGTGCGTTGCGGGTTGTGCGCGATGTTGACCGCGTAGTCGTAGACCGGTCCGGAGTTGTAGAGGTTCTCACTGTCTCCGCCGGGGCTCTGCGGCTGACGCACGTGCGTGTTGTAGGTCGGCGACTTCATGTTCGAGTCCCACCAGTCCTGCTGGTCGACCTTGCGATAAGGCATCTTGGTCCCGGGATTCTCCGCACGGCCGAAGGCCTGGTCGAGCGGGAAGGTGCCCTGCGGGGTCCGGTGGACGTTGTCCTTCGGCTCGCCCATGCCCAGCGATCCGAGGTAGGCCTCCGTCGGGCCGATGACGGGTTTCCAACTGCCGTCGGCGCCCCGGTCGAAGGCCGTCAGGGTGGCGGTGGTGTCGGACGCCTTCGGCGCGGTCACGACGATCATCTGGCTCGTCGGCCCACCCGCCCCGGGTACACCGGCACCGCCGGTGCCGTCGTCCGACCCGGTCCCACCGGCGAGCTGGTCGAGAATGCCGTCGAGCAGCGGCATGCCCGACCCGGGCGTCGTTCCCGGACTAGGCGTGGTGGACGTCCCCGGCGTGGATGTCTCGGGTGTAGTTGTCTCTGGGGCGGCGACCGACTGCCCGGCGCCGCCGACAACCGCGGCGAGCACCGCGATCACCAACAGTCCCAGTAGTCTCATTCGCCTCATCAGTAACTTCTGCACCATGCCAGTCTGACAGTGCGCAAGAGACCATGAGTCACGTCCTGGTCACGGTGCGGTTCGGATCGGGTGTCGGCGACGAGTCGGTCAGCGTATGGACAGAAGCCGGATTCACTCGGTCGAGGTCGATTTCTCGATACGAAAAGACAGAATTGCCATGATTCGAGATGCAGTACAAAAACGCATTCGACGAATTAATCTGAGAAATGGGTCGAATTCTCTTGGACTTTGTTTGCGCGTTTGTTATCAGATCATTACTGTTGCGAACGACGGCGTCGAATAGAGGCGGCCGTCGAAACGGATAGCCATTCGATTAAGGGAGAACAATGACATCCTTGGAGAACGTCGAACTGCTCACCGCCATCGTCGACCTCTTGAATTCGCTCCGCGACTTCACCCCGATCGAACCGCCGACCGCCTGATCTGACACACGAGGGCCGCGTCGACTCCCTTCCGGAGTCGACGCGGCCTTCGAGTATCCGGCGGCGAAATCCCCACGGCCACCGAGTAACTGGAACCCAGAGGTCGGCGCCGGCGCTACGGCGCGAACTCCTCGAGCATCTCGGTCACGAGTGCGGCAATCGGCGACCGCTCGCTGCGGGTGAGCGTGATGTGCGCGAAGAGCGGGTGTCCCTTCAGCTTCTCGATGACCGCGGCGACGCCGTCATGGCGGCCCACGCGGAGATTGTCACGTTGCGCGACATCGTGTGTCAGCACCACGCGAGATCCCGACCCCAGGCGGGACAGGACGGTGAGCAACACGTTGCGTTCCAGCGACTGCGCCTCGTCGACGATGACGAACGAATCGTGCAGCGACCGCCCGCGGATGTGCGTCAGGGGCAGCACCTCCAGCATGCCGCGGCTCAAGACCTCGTCGATGACCTCCGGCGACGCGAGCCCCTCCAGCGTGTCGAAGACCGCCTGCGCCCACGGACCCATCTTGTCGGACTCACTACCGGGCAGATAGCCGAGCTGTTGTCCGCCCACGGCGTACAGCGGGCGGAACACGACGACCTTCCGCTGGGTACGCCGTTCCAGGACCGCTTCCAGTCCCGCACAGAGCGCGAGCGCCGATTTCCCGGTACCGGCCTTGCCGCCGAGCGAGACGATCCCCACGCTCTCGTCGAGGAGCAGGTCGAGGGCGACACGCTGCTCGGCCGACCGTCCGTGCAGTCCGAAGGCCTCGCGGTCGCCGCGGACCAGTTGCACCCGCTTGTCCGGGTTCACCCGGCCCAGGGCACTCGACGTGGCGCTGAGTAGCCGAATACCGGTGTGACACGGCAGTTCGCGTGCCTCGTCGAGGTCGACGACGCCCTCGGCGAACAGCGTGTCGACCGTGGCGGTGGCGACATCGAGTTCGGTCATGCCCGACCACCCCGAGACCACGACATCCTGCGCGTGGTACTCGTCGGCGGCCAGGCCCACCGCGCCGGCCTTCACCCGCAGCGGTGTGTCCTTCGAGACCAGGGTCACGTCCTTGCCCTCGGCGCGCAGGTTCAGTGCACAGGCGAGGATCCGGGAGTCGTTCGAGTCGGTGCGGAAGCCGGCGGGCAGCACAGCGGGGTCGGTGTGGTTGAGCTCCACCTGGAGGGTGCCGCCCTCGTCGCCGATCTCGAGCGGCAGGTCGAGCCGGCCGTGTTCGAGTCGCATGTCGTCGAGCATGCGCAACGCCTCACGCGCGAACCAGCCGAGTTCGTGGTGGTGACGTTTGCCCTCGAGTTCGCTGATGACCACCAGTGGCAGCACGACGTGGTGTTCGGCGAAACGCATGACCGCCCAGGGATCGGACAGCAGCACGGAGGTATCGAGGACGTAGGTGCGTGTGGTCACGTGGGGCTCCTACGTTCGTGCGGCTCCCGCACAAACCAGTGTTGGTCGACCGGCCGGTCCAGTTGTCCGTTGTCCCGGTGTCAGCCGAGGTGGACGAGGACCGGGGCCGGCCCCCTCGCGTTGCTCGCACAAACCACGAATTGAACCTCCCGAACGAACCGCTTCCCCGCGGTCCGTCACTCGCCAACGTACGCGCGAAAATCGTTGGCGGCGCGCCGGAATCCGGTGTGTCGGCGTGAATTGTGGGTAAACCGCCGTATCGTTTCCACCGGAGACGCAACACGGCGCCACCAGGACTTTCGTCGTCCCGGTGGCGCCGTGTTCGTACTGGGGCGCGAGTCGTCAGCGGCCGGTGCGGGCGAGGATGCGGGTGCGCGCGGCCTCCGCCTCCTCACCGAGACCGGAGACGGTGTCGAGCTTGACCGCGTCGGCCAGGGCCGCCGCGATGGCCGCCTTCACCTCGGCGTTCTCGTAGTCGGCGATGAGTGCGCGCTCGGCGTCGAAGTCGGCGATGTCGTGGCCGATCGGCTCGTCGAGGGCCAGCGCCCGGTCGATGGCGAGGACGGTGGCGTCCTGGTCGGCGACAATGCCGGCGTTGAGGAACGCGCCGAAGGTGGTGGCCTGGCCCTGGTCGTCGTTGGAGATCTTCGTCAGGATCTCCACGAGTGCCTCGTCGCCGGCGACCGCCGACAGGCGCTTGATGAAGTGGACGCACTGGTTCTCGTGGACCGCCATCAGCGCGAGCACGTCGAGCGGTCCGAGTGGCTCGACCTGCTCCGGCGTCTGCCGATACCCCTGCGTGACGTGGATGCGACGGCGCTCCTCGGCGTCCACCGGATCGATCGCGCGCCGGACGACGAGGTAGTCGCGCAGGACGATCGCGTGGCGGTTGTCCTCGGCGGTCCACACGCCCACGAGCTGTCGCCAGTCGGAGAAGGCCGGGAAGTGCTTGGCCAGCACCCGGTGGTACGATGGCAGGTTGTCCTTGGTCAGCAGGAGGGCGAGCAGTCCCGCACGTGCCTCATCGGACAGGAAGGCCTCCGACGGATCGAAATCCGCTCCGCCGAGGAACCCGAAGTTGCGTCCGTCGTCCCACGGCACCCAGTCGTGCGGATTCCACGGCGTCGCGGCCGACTGGTGGTCTTCGGCGATCTCGGGAAGAGCCTTCTCGAGCGCGATGATCAGGTCGTCTTCAGTGAGGGCGTTCATCGCTGAAAGGATACGGACGCGCCGCCGGGACAGGCAATCCAGGTCAGATCCGGCTCATCAGGCCCCACTCCTCGAGACCGTCGTAGAGCGGGAAGTCGAGGGCGAGCTTGGACACGCGACCGCGCAGGGCCGAGACGTCGGCGGCGTCGCCGGCCGCGAGCGCGGTGGCGATGATGTCGGCGACCTCGGTGAACTGTTCGTCGCCGAAGCCGCGGGTGGCCAGTGCCGGGGTGCCGATGCGCAGGCCCGAGGTGACCATCGGCGGCCGCGGATCGAACGGCACCGCATTGCGGTTGACGGTGATGCCGACCTGATGCAGCAGGTCCTCGGCCTGCTGGCCGTCGAGTGCGCTGTTGCGCAGATCGACGAGCACGAGGTGGACGTCGGTACCGCCCGTCAGGACCGAGACGCCGGCCCCGGCCACATCCGTGCCGTTGAGGCGTTCGGCGAGAATCCGCGCCCCGGACAGGGTGCGCCGCTGGCGCTCGGCGAATTCGTCGGTGGCGGCGATCTTCAGGGCCACCGCCTTACCGGCGATCGCGTGCATGAGCGGTCCGCCCTGCTGACCGGGGAACACCGCCGAGTTCAGCTTCTTGGCCCACTCCTGCTTGGCCAGGATGATCCCCGAACGCGGGCCGCCGAGGGTCTTGTGCACGGTCGAGGACACGACGTCGGCATGCGGGACCGGCGACGGATGCAGGCCGGCGGCGACGAGACCGGCGAAGTGGGCCATGTCGACCCAGAGGTGGGCGCCGACCTCGTCGGCGACGGAGCGGAAGGCCTCGAAGTCGAGCGTGCGCGGGTAGGCCGACCACCCGGCGACGATGACCTTCGGTTTCACGTCGAGGGCGATCTTGCGCACCTCGTCCATGTCGATGCGGAAGTCCTCTTTGCTCACGCCGTAGAAGGCGTTCTCGTAGAGCTTGCCGGAGAAGTTCAGGCGCATGCCGTGGGTGAGGTGACCGCCGTGTGCGAGGTCGAGACCGAGCATGGTCTCCCCCGGTTCCATCAGGGCCTGCAGCACCGCGGCGTTGGCCTGGGCACCCGAGTGCGGCTGCACGTTCGCGAAATCGGCACCGAACAATTCCTTCGCCCGGTTGCGGGCGATGTCCTCGACGACGTCGACGTACTCGCACCCGCCGTAGTAGCGACGCCCCGGGTAACCCTCGGCGTACTTGTTGGTCAGCACGCTGCCCTGGGCCTGCAGCACCGCGCGCGGTACGAAGTTCTCCGAGGCGATCATCTCGAGGGTGTCCCGCTGCCGGCTGAGTTCACCGTTCATGGCGGCGGCGACGTCGGGGTCGAGCTCGGCCAGGGACATCGAGTTCAGGGATGACGGGTTCGCGGTCATGCCCCGATTCTAGGTACCAGGCGCCGGGAGCGAAGCGAGCGGGCCGAGTGTCTACAGCAGTTCGCGCCGCAGACTCGCCGGGATGAGTGGTTCGTCGAGCAGGCGTCCGAAGGCGGCCGCGCGGTCGTCGGCCTGCTCGAGCCACGCCTCGAGCAATCGGTATCCCTCGACGTAGGTGCTGATGTACGCGCGCCAGAGCGGCGAGGTGAGGAATCGCAGCATCTGTCGGGCCCGTTCCTCGGGTGCGAGAAGCCAGCGCCGGAGATGTTCGGCGACGGTGTCGGCGTCGGCGTGGCGGTCGTGCAGCAGCAGCGCGGCGTCCTGACGAACGCCGAGGAGCCCGGCGGTGGCGCGTCCGACGCCCATCGCCCGCCCGGCGTCGAAGCGGAGTCCGAGGTCGGCGTAGATCTCCTGTGCCCACGTTCCCCACTCGGGACCGACGATCGCGGCCAGCGCGTGGTCGGCGAGGCCCTCGGCCATCAGGCACTGCGGGGTGTTGACCAGGAAGATCGACTGCTCGTCGTGCCCCGCGCCGACGAGCAACTGCTCTTTACGGCAGTGCTCGGTGTGGTGACCGGGGTAGGCCTCGTGCGCGATGAGCGCGGGCAGGGAGGACATGTACTGCGTGAGATCGGCGTTGATGGCGACGCGTGAGCGATAGTTGCCGAGGTAGTAGTTGAATCCCGACCACGGCTTGTCGGTGACGACCTCGAACTCGACGATCTCGTTGTCCGGCAACGGATATGCGGACCGAACTCGTTCGCGGAGCGCGCCGCTGAACGCGCGGACACACTCGTCGACCCGCTCGGGCGGGATCTCGTCGGCACGCCGATGCCCGGCGTAGATGTCGCGGAGCTCGTCGCCGGTGGCGCCCGGGACGCCGAGGGCCTCCGCCAGGTCGGCGTGCGCCCGCCGATACCGGTCCGGATCGGCCATCGCGATGTCGACGTCGAAGTAGGCGCGGACCTCGTCGACGAATCCGACGTCGTCGCCGGCGAATTTGCGCGCCGAGCACTCCAGCGCGCGCAGGTGGGCGCCGATGAACTCGGCGCGCGCCGCGTCGAGAGCACCGGGCAGGTCGGCGAGCAGCCCGCGCGCGCGGTCGGCGAGCCGGGCGGGATCGGGTGCGGACGCGTTCTCGACCTCCGCCTTCAGCGCGGGATCGCCGGTGTAGGCGTCGACGAAGCCCCGTTCGAGGCGGTCGAAAGCGAGGCCGAGGCGGAGGTACTCGGCCACCAGCGGGTCCGAGGCATGGTCGGTGTCGGCGACGGTCGGGGACGGCATACCGGCAGGCTACCGATCGACGCTGTCACACGTCGCCCTAAGCTGTACGCATGATCACTCCGGGAGCGGCGGAACCGACATCGGCGGAGCTGCCCTGATGGCCCGCAACGCCACCGATCGGGATCCCAGTCTGTACCTGGAACTCGACCGGAGGCAGTGGCGCGAACTCCGCGAGTCGATGCCCCTGGTCCTCAACGAAGACGAACTGGCCGAGCTCGTCGGCCTCGGTGAGCAGATCGACCTCGACGAGGTCGCCGACGTGTATCTGCCGCTCTCTCGTCTGATCCACCTGCAAGTCGCTGCGCGGCAACGGTTGTTCGCCGCGACCTCGACCTTCCTCGGTGAGCGGCAGACCAATCGGCAGGTGCCCTTCGTCATCGGGATCGCGGGCAGTGTGGCGGTCGGGAAGTCGACGACGGCCCGCGTTCTCGCCGCCCTGCTCGCCCGCTGGGAGTCCCACCCGAAGGTGGACCTGATCACCACCGACGGTTTTCTGCTGCGCACCGCGGAGATGCAGCGTCGGGGCATTCTGCACCGCAAGGGATTTCCCGAGTCGTACGACCGCCGGGCACTGCTGCGCTTCGTCACCGAGGTGAAGTCGGGTGCGCGGGAGGTCGCCGCGCCGGTCTACTCGCACCTCGCCTACGACATCGTGCCCGACGTCTATCACTATGTGCGCCAGCCCGACATCCTCATCCTCGAGGGCCTCAACGTGCTCCAGACCGGAGCGACGCTGATGGTCTCGGACCTGTTCGACTTCTCCATCTACGTCGACGCCAAGATCGACGACATCGAATCCTGGTACATCTCGCGCTTCCTGCAGATGCGGACCACCTCGTTCGCCAACCCGGACTCGCACTTCCACGCGTACGCGTCGCTGACCGACGATCAGGCGACCGCCGCGGCCCGGGATCTGTGGACCTCGATCAACCGTCCGAATCTGATCGAGAACATCCTGCCCACCCGGCCGCGGGCGTCACTGGTGCTGCGCAAGGACTACGACCACTCCATCAACCGGGTGCGCCTGCGGAAGCTCTGACCGACGATGCGGCCCGGCGTTCGTCGAGTCCGGCCGGGTACCCGCCGGCCAGCGCGATGCGGTTCCACGCGTTGATCATCACGATCGACGCGACCAGCTGACCCATCGCGGCGGCGTCGAAATGGGCTCGTGCGGAATCGAACACGTCGTCGGGGACACCGTTCTCGCCGATCAGCGTGACGCTCTCGGTGAGAGCCAGCGCCGCCCGTTCGGCCGGGGTGAACGCCGATCCGGCCTCCCGCCACGCGGCGATCAGCATCAGTTTGTGCGGGTCGATGTCCTTGGCGAGGGCATCGGAGGTGTGCATGTGCAGGCAGTAGGCGCACCCGTTGAGTTGCGAGGCCCGGATGACGATCAGTTCGGCGAGTTCTGGGTCAACGCCGGCCGACGATGCCCGCTGCAGCGCCACGAGGGCCTTGTACACGGACAGATTGTCCTGCGGTATCCACATTCTCGTCGCGGGCCGGGCGGCGGCGCTCATCGCCGTTCCCCGGCATTCGCACTCTCGCGACCGGCCAGCCACCCGTCGAGCGTCGTCGACGTGACGACGTCGGGATCGGCGGGCACGAGTCCGCCCCCGCGGATCGCCGGCCCCCCGAACCGGACGCCGAATATCCATCGTGGTGAGCCGGTCTGCGCAGCAACCGCTTTCGCCACATCGACCAGGTCCATCTCCACCGGTCCGCTCACCTCGATCGTCCGCTTTCCGGTCGGCCCCGCGGTCACCACGTCGGCGACCGCCACGGCCACGTCGGCGACAGCGGCCGGGGCGCACCGCATCCTGGGCACCGCGGCGATCGGACCGAACCCCATCGACGACATCATCTGCTCGGCGAGCTCGAACCACTGCACCGACGCCAGGATGGTGAGTGCCGCGGGGTCGACGACCTCGCCGTAGGCGGCCTCCTGTGCCGCTTTGCCCTGGTAGTAACCGAATTTGGCGTTGACCGCCGGATCGCCGGCGTTGACGATCGACACCACGACGACGTGCGCGACGCCCGCCGTCGTCGCGGTGCGGCCGATCTTGGTCGCCGTGGTCTCGAAGAAGTCGATCGCCTCCTTCGCCTTCAGCGTCTGGAGACTGAGGCAGTCGACGACGGCGTCGGCACCGTCGAACGCCGCCGCCAGACCCGTTCCGGTGTAGGCGTCGACGCCGGTCGCCCGGCTGGCGCGCACCACCTCGTGGCCCCGCTCGACGAGCAGGTCGGCGACCCGACTTCCCAGCGCACCGCTGGCACCCACGACCACGATCTTCATCTCGTTCCTCCTCAAGGACGGACAGCTCTGTGTTGTGGGTTTAGGCTATGCCGCAATTAGCTCGAGAAAGTGGTCCAATCCAATGGCAGAAAAGCGTGTCAATTCGACGGCGGATCCCTGGGCCGAAGTGGCCGAGCGGCTGGGCGCGGACCTTTTCCTCGACCTGCAGCCCGATCCGGGCGCGGGTGCCCGCGGGCGCGGTGCCACCCTGCGCCGGGCCCTCACCGAGGCGCTGCGCTCGGCCATCCTCGACAACCGGCTGCCCGCGGGCACCGCATTGCCGCCGTACCGATCCCTCGCCGCGGACCTCGGTCTCGCTCGCGGCACCGTGTCGGCGGTCTACTCCGAACTGATCGCGGAAGGGTGGCTGACCGCGCGCCAGGGCTCGGCCACCCGGGTCGCCGACGGTGCGGCACGGCCACCGGCCATCGACGATTCCGGTGCGTCCACCGCCTTGCCGGCCCTGCGTCACGACTTCTCGCTGGGACGACCCTGCGCCGGGATGTTCCCGCGCAACGACTGGATCCGCGCCACCCGACGCGCCCTGACCGAGACCCCCGACGACGCCTTCGGACCGGCTCACCCCCGCGGGCGCCTCGAGCTGCGGAACGCCCTCACCGGTTACCTGGCCCGCACGCGGGGTGTCCGCACCGCACCGGACCTGATCGTTCTCGGGACGTCGGTGCTGTCGGCACTGGAGTTGTTGGCGCGCACGGTGATCGGTGGTGTCGTCGCGGTCGAGAGCCACGGTCTGCCCTTTCACCGGCACGCCCTCGAGCGCGGCGGCGCGCGGGTCGTACCGGTGCGCATCGACGCCGACGGCATGGTGATCGACGAGCTCGAACGCACCGGGGCGGCCGCGGTCGTGCTGACCCCCAGCCACCAGTTCCCCACCGGTGTCGCACTTTCGCCGGCGCGCCGGATGCAGGTCGTCGACTGGGCGCGGCGGACCGGCGCGGTCATCGTGGAGGACGACTACGACGGCGAGTTCCGCTACGACCGCGAACCGGTCGGTGCGTTGCAGGCGCTCGGTCCCGACGTCGTCGTCCACACCGGTTCGTTGAGCAAGAGCCTGTCGCCGGCGGTACGCGCGGGCTGGCTGGCCACTCCCGCCCATCTGGTCGAACCGGTGTTGCGCGGCAAGGGGTTCCGTGAGGCCGACGCGAGCATCGTCGACCAGCTCACGCTGGCCGAGCTGATCGGTTCCGGAGCCTACGACCGGCACATCCGGCGCAGCCGTCAGGCCTACCGGACCCGACGCGACGCGTTGGTGGCGGCCCTGACCGGGATCGGACTGGAACTCCCCGGCATCGCCGCCGGACTGCACGCGTTGATCCCCGTCGACCATGCCGACGAGGGAACCATCGTCCACCGGGCCTACGAACGCGGAATCGCGGTGACCGGACAGTCCCTGTTCCGGCATCCCGACGCCGACCCGCTGCCCTCCGGCGGGATCGGCGTCGGCTTCGGCACTCCCGCGGCGTCGACCTTCGGCGCCGATCTCACCGCATTGACCGGGCTCCTGGCCGACTCCGCCGCACGCTGAACCCGGCGCGGATCGACACCGGCGGAGTCACTTGCCGAACCGCCGGCTCCGCGCGGAGTAGTCGCGCAAGGCGCGCAGGAAGTCCACCCGACGGAACTCCGGCCAGTAGGCGTCGGTGAACCAGATCTCCGAATAGGCGCTCTGCCACAACAGGAATCCCGACAGCCGCTGCTCTCCGGAGGTCCGGATCACGAGATCCGGGTCGGGCTGACCCTTGGTGTAGAGATTGGCGTCGATCGCCTCCACGGTGACCGCATCCACCATCTCGGCCGCAGTCGCCCCGGCGGTCACCTTCTCCTCCAGGAGTGCGCGAACCGCGTCCACGATCTCCTGGCGCCCGCCGTATCCGACGGCGACGTTGACGTTCATCCCTTGCCGTTCGGCGGTGCGGTCGGCGGCCGCCCGCAGACGTCCGGCCACCGGCTCGGGCAGTGCGTCGAGGGTGCCGACGATGCGGATCCGCCACTCGCCCTCGGGCGCGGAGATCTCTTCGACGATGTCCGGCACGATCTCGAGGAGTGCGTCGAGCTCGTCCGACGACCGGTTGAGGTTCTCGGTCGACAACAAATAGATCGTGACGGCCTCGATACCCAGGCCCGCGCACCAACCGAGCATGTCCGCGATGCGCTGGGCACCCACGCGATGTCCGTGGCTGACGTCCTCGAAACCCGCCTCACGCGCCCACCGCCGGTTGCCGTCGCAGATGATCGCCACGTGACGTGGCAGGCGCTCGGTGTCGAGGAGCTGGATGAGCCGCCGTTCGTAGACGGAGAGAACGGGTCGTCGAAGCCGGTCCGGCAGGAGCTTCATCGTCGCGTCGTTCCCGCGTCGTGTCGGCCTCGTGTCACGCAGGACACCTTACGCGTCGGATGGCGGCTTGCCGGTGACGCTGTGGACGCGCGAAGTTACGGTACCGTAGGTTCGGTGAGCACGTTGCTGAACCCGCCGGCCGACGTCCGCCCACGGCTGCGCGGGGTCATCCACCACTACTCCGCCTATGTGGCCGCGGTCGCCGGGCTGGCCCTGGTGATCGGCGCGGCCACGGTCGGCGACCCCGTCGCCGTCGTCCCGTGTGCCGTCTACGCGGTCACCGTGCTCGGACTCTTCGCGATCAGTGCCGGCTACCACCGGATTCCGTGGAAGACCGCCCGCGCGCGGACCCGGATGAAACGTGCCGACCACGCGATGATCTTCCTGTTCATCGCCGGCACCTACACTCCGTTCTGCGCCCTCGGGCTTCCCTCGCCGACCAGCTGGTGGGTCCTCGGCATCGTCTGGGCCGGCGCAGCCGCCGGTGGGACCCTCAAGATCGCGTGGCCCGGCGCACCCCGCTGGCTCGGCGTCACCCTCTACATCGTGCTGGGCTGGGTGATCGTGGCCGTCGCCCCGGCGCTCGTCGGCGAGACCGGTCTGCCCGTTCTGATCCTGCTCGCGCTCGGCGGTGTCTTCTACAGCGTCGGCGGCGTCCTCTACGCGGCACGCTGGCCCGACCCCTGGCCGGCCACCTTCGGCCATCACGAGGTGTTCCACGCCTGCACCGCAGTCGCGGCCCTGCTGCACTACGTCGCCGCCTGGCTCCTGGTGTTGGGCTGACCTGCCCGTTCGCTGACCGCGCGCGGTTCGGGCATGACCGCCGTCGCTATGCTCCTTGCGTGAACCCGGACGTGCGCGCCCTCCACCGCCTTCGCGGTGGGGTCGTCGGCGCGCTGTCGGCGAGCACCGCGGTGGCCGCACACGGGCTCGCGGCCGGTTCTCTCCCCGCCACCTCATCTCTGGTGTTCATGATCGCGGCGTGCACCGTACTCGGCTGGGCGATCGGCGCGACGGCCCGTCGTCGTCCCGGGTGGCTCGGCACGATCGGGCTCCTCGCGGCCGGGCAGGTGCTCGCACACGTGTCCCTCACCGCGCTCGATGCCTCGTCGGCGCACCACGCCGGTGTGAGTGCGCTTGCACACGCGCCGAGCGGGACCATGCTGTTCGTCCACGCGGTGGCGACTCTGCTCACCGCCGCCGCCATCCACGTCGTCGAACCCGCCCTGCTCAGCGTCCTGACCGCGGTCGTCGCACTCATCCGGGCCGTCCTCGACCCGCCCACTGACGACGCGATCCTGCGCGCCCCGCAGGCGACCCACGACGACGCGCGGCCCCGCCTGCGCGCCATCGCCGCTCTCGACACCCGCGGACCCCCGGCCCTCACGCGCTGAGTCCCTACTCCGCCGACCCGTCACCCGACGGGYCGGTCGGTGCGCGTCTGCCATCCCGCCTGACCGCGGTCGATGCCGCGCGCCGTCTTCCGCATGAGAGGCCCACCCGTGTCCCTGTCGAACTTGTCCCGCGCCGGTGAACCCACCGGGCCGCCCGACCCCCGTCCCGAAACATCCGACGACAACCTCACCCCACCAGCCGCCCCACCGGATCGAGACGGCGCTGACCGGCGGGTGACCCCGAACAGCTGGCAACCCCTGCTGCGCCGGTTGCACTTCTACGCCGGCGTCTTCATCGCGCCCTTCTTGATCATCGCCGCCGTCAGTGGCGGGCTCTACGCGATCTCCCCTTCGCTGGAACAGGTCGTCTACCGCGATCAACTCTCCACCGACAGCACCGGCGACGCGCGGCCGGTCTCCGCACAGGTCGAGGCGGCGGCCCGGCTCCGGCCGGACCTCACCCTGTCCGCGGTGCGCCCGGCCGCCGAACCCGGCGACACCACCCGCGTTCTGTTCGACGATCCCTCCCTCGGGGCGTCGAAGCGCCAGGCCGTGTTCATCGATCCGGTGACCCTGAAGTCGACCGGAGAGCTGGTGTCCTACGGCAGCAGCGCGGCGTTGCCGATGCGCACCTGGATCAGCGAACTGCACCGTCACCTCCATCTCGGCGAGCCCGGCCGGATCTACAGCGAGCTCGCCGCCTCCTGGCTGTGGGTCATCGCCGTGGCCGGCCTTGCGCTGTGGATCTCCGCGTATCGCGCGCGCCGGAAACGACGCGCCGCCGACCTGGTCGCCTTCGACCGGTCGGCGACCGGACGCAACCGCACCCGCAACCGGCACGGCGTGATCGGCGCATGGATCGCCGTGGGATTGGTGTTCTTGTCGGCCACCGGTCTGACTTGGTCGAAGTACGCCGGTGAGCACGTCTCCGATGTGCGCACGGCGCTGAGCTGGACGACCCCGACGGTCGACACCTCGCTGTCCGGATCGACGTCCGGATCGGACGGGCACGGTGATCACAGCGGGCACGGCGATCACGGCGGCGCGGACCACGAGCAGCACGTTCCGGGAACGTCCGGCCAGCCGATCGCACAGCTCGACCGGGTGCTGGGCACCGCTCGGGCCGCCGGTGTGGACGGCCAGGTGAAGGTGTCCATCCCGACCGACGCGGACACCGCCTTCACCGTCGCCGAGACCAGGCAGCCCTGGCAGTTCGGCCAGGACACCGTCACCGTGAACGGCACGACCGGCGCAGTCGTCGACGAACTGCGGTTCGCCGACTGGCCGCTCGCCGCCAAGCTGACCACCTGGGGTATCGCGCTGCACATGGGCATCCTGTTCGGCTGGGTGAGCCAGCTCGCCCTCCTGCTTCTCGCGGTGGYGCTCGTCGTGCTGATCGTCCGCGGCTATCAGATGTGGTGGCAACGTCGCCCGCGGCGCGGCGGCGCTGTCGCGATGGGTCGCCCGCCGGCACGAGGCGCACTGCGTCGGGTGCCGGTGGCCGGCACGGTCGCGATCGTGGTGGTGGCCGCGGTCGTGGGCTGGTTCGTGCCGTTGCTCGGAGTCAGCCTCCTCGGGTTCCTCGTGGTCGACGCGGTGCTCGGAATGCTCGCCCGGCGCAAGAAAGACGACACCGACACCAGGAACCGGGCGCGCGGGACGATCAACTCGTGATGACTCGGTAGCCGGACGGCGGGGACCTCGATCCGGGGACGTCGGAGACTTCACCTCCGCATCATGTCCCCGCCGTCTGCAGGTGGAGCCCAGGTCAGGTGATCCTGGTCGGCTGAGGCCATGCGGGGAAACCCGGCCGACGCATCACCGGCCCTTCTCACACCGTCGACCATCCGTTGTCATCCCGACCTCACGCTCCGCGGCGGCACTTCCCGACGCCGCTTCCTCACCTGGTCGGCACTCGTCGCCGGTCTCGCGTTCACGCCCGGCCTCCTCGGCGGCACCTCGCCGGCCCTACCCACATCGGCTCACCCCGCCGGCGTGTTCGGACTCGGGGTGGCGTCCGGCGACCCCCTCCCCGACGGCGTTGTGCTGTGGACGCGGTTGTCGCGCAACCCGTTCGCGCCCGGCGGCGGCATGGGACCACGCCCGGTGCGGGTCGACTGGGAGATCGCCGCCGACGAGTCCATGACCCGCATCGTGCGTCGGGGTACTGTCCACGCCACCGCGGAATGGGGACACAGCGTGCACGTCGATGTCCGCGGTCTCGCGCCCGCCGCCGACTACTTCTATCGGTTCCGCGCGCTCGGCGAGGTCTCGACGATCGGCCGGACCCGAACGGCACCAGCACCTTTCGCACGCGTCGAGAAGATGACGGTCGCCGTCGCGTCCTGCCAGAACTGGTCCGACGGCTACTACCATGCCTACGCCGACCTGGCGGCGCATGCGCCCGACGTGGTGCTCCACCTCGGTGACTACATCTACGAGAAGCCGATCCCGGTTCATGGTGGTGCGAGACCCGATGCGGTGCTTCCTCTCTCGGCAACACGGGAAGCAGTCGACCTCGACGACTACCGCGAGCGCTACGCGCTGTACAAGTCCGATCCCGACCTCCAACTCGCCCACGCGATGGCGCCGTTCGTGATCACCTTCGACGACCACGAGGTCGACAACAACTGGGCCGCAGCGATTCCCGAGGACCAGACCCCACTCACCGCATTCGCGCTGCGTCGCGCCCGCGCGCTGCGCGCCTGGTGGGAGAACACGCCGGTGCGGGTGGCGGCCCGACCGAACGGAACCGTCATCCGCGCGCATCGGCGGCTCGGTTTCGGCGATCTCGTCGACCTCACCCTCCTCGACACCCGCAGTCACCGCAGCGATCAGGCCAACGGGGACAACGACACCGGGCAGAACGCGCGCACCGCGGACGTCTCCCGCACCATCCTCGGCGCCGAACAGGAGCGATGGGTGCTCGACGGATTCGCCTCGTCCCGGCACCGGTGGAACGTCCTCGCCCAGCAGGTACCGATGGCCGACCTCGCCCGAACCGTCGGCTCGACCCGGGCGGTCAGCATGGACGGGTGGAGCGGCTACGAGGCCTCGCGCTCCCGCATCCTCGGCGGCGCCGCCGACCGGGGCGTGCGCAATCTGGTGTCCCTCGCCGGCGACATCCATCGCAGCGTGGTCGCCGACCTCCGGACCTCCTACACCGATGAATCGCTCACGCGCGGCGTCGAATTGGCCGCGACGTCGATCACCTCCGGCGGGGACGGGGAGGACAGCGACGACGGCGACCGCCGCCTCAAGGAAGCGTCACCCCACGTCCGGTTCGGCAACTCGCAACGCGGCTACCTGCTCAACCGGATCCACTCCGATCGGTGGGAGGCCGAGTTCCGCGTGGCGCCGTCGGTACGGTCGCCCCGCGGAACACTGCGTCGTCGAGCACTGATCACGATCCCGGACTCGACGTCTGAGGTCGACGTCGTCTGACGCCGCTCCCTGATCCGAAAGAAYGCCCTGCCCCCTGCTCCCTGAGGAGCGCCCGGAGCTTGCGGAGGGCGCGTCACGAAGGGTCAGCCCCGCGCGAGCGCCGCCAGGACCTGGGCGCTGGCCTCCCAGCCCATGCACTTGTCGGTGACGGACTTGCCGTACACCAGCGGGGTGGCCTCGGTCGATTGCGCGCCGGGCTCGAGGAAGCTCTCCAGCATCACGCCGCTGACGTTCGAGGGCTCACCGGCCTCGCGCGCCGCCCGGAGTCGCGTCGCGATCTCGGTGGCGACCTCCGCCTGACGGACATGATCCTTGCCCGAATTGGCATGCGAGCAGTCGATCATGACCCGGGCGGGCAGGCCGGCCGCGGCGAGCGCCTCGGCGGCCGCCGACACCGACTCCGCGTCGAAGTTCGGGCCGCGCGTGCCGCCGCGCAGGATGATGTGGCAGTCCTCGTTGCCTGCGGTCTCCACCACGGCGCCGTTGCCGAAGTCGTCGACTCCGAAGAAGACGTGTTCGGCCGCAGCGGCTTTCACGCCGTCGATGGCGACCTGGACGTTGCCGTCGGTGCCGTTCTTGAAGCCGATCGGCATCGACAGGCCCGACGCCAGCTGCCGGTGGACCTGGGACTCGGTGGTGCGGGCGCCGATGGCACCCCACGCGACCGCGTCGGCGATGTACTGCGGGCTGGTCGGTTCGAGGAACTCACATCCGACGGGCAGACCGAGGTCGATGATGTCGAGCAGCAACGACCGGGCGGTGCGCAGGCCACGCTCGACATCGAAGGTGTTGTCCATCCCGGGGTCGTTGATCAGGCCCTTCCACCCGACGGTGGTGCGCGGCTTCTCGAAGTAGACGCGCATGACGATCTTGAGTCGCTCGGAGTAGGCATCGGCCAGCGGCGCGAGGCGCCGGGCGTAGTCGATGGCGGCGATCGGATCGTGGACCGAACAGGGCCCGACGATGACGAGCAGCCGGTCATCGCGGCCGGCGAGGATGTCGGCGATCTCGTCCCGGTCGCGCTGGACGGCGACTGCTCGTCGTGCCGAGAGGGGCAGTTCGCTGCGCACGGTGTCGGGCGACGGGATCGGACGGAACGCCCGGATGCGGCGGTCGGAGGTCGATTCGGCGTTGTCGTCGGATCGGATCGGGAGGTCCGGCAAGGTGGTCACGTTGTGTGCCTTTCGAGGTCATGCCCGTGTCGTTGTGGTGACGAGGCATGCCCTGGGTGTGGTCGGAGCCCCGCTCAAATGACAAGAGCAGCGACCGTGGGGTCGCTGCTCGGGCTCCGGGTGTGTCGTGCGCGCGTCAGGTCAACGCATCATCGTGGCCCCACCCGGAGCCTCGATAAAGCGCCAATACGCGCGCACGGTGCTGATCACGACGACCACACTAGCACAACGGTTTCGACACCCCGATTTTCACGGGTGCCCCCGGTCGATCAGCTCGCTGAGCACGAGGATCGACTCTGATCGATCCACCGGGCCCGCCCGCCGGATGCGTTCGAGCGCCTGCTCGAGGTGCCGTACGTCGCGGGCCATCACGCGCAGGACGGCGTCGGCCTGACCGGTGACCGTCGCCGCGCCCACGACCTCCGGTATGGGCTCCCACGCCGCCTTCAACTCGTCGGGCGAGATGTTGCCCCGGCAGTAGACCAACACGTATGCCTCGGTGGTCCACTGCATCGCGTGCGGGTCGACGACCGCGGTGAAACCCCGGATGACGCCGTCGGCGACCAGGCGGTCGACGCGTCGTTTCACCGCGGGGGCCGACAACCCCACCTGCTGCCCGATCTGCTGGTAGGTCGCCCGGGCGTCCCGGGTGAGGTGCGCGAGCACGCTCTCGTCGAGGTCGTCCAGTGTCCGCAACAGACCGCTCCCCTTCGCTTCCATACCGGCGATCCGTTGCGTTCAGACGCAATCGACGTCGATTGTTTGCACCAGACCTCGACGATACCCTCGATTCATGACGATGACGAGCCCCGGCACCGGCACCCACGCCAGCGCGGGCGCACCGCTCGGCGTCGTCGAACCTCATGTGGCGCACAACTATTCGCCGATCCCGGTGACCGTGGCCACCGCCGAGGGGGCCTGGATCACCGACATCGACGGCCGTCGACACCTCGACTGTCTCGGGGCCTATTCCGCGGTCAATTTCGGCCACCGCCATCCACGCATCGTCGCCGCCGCACTCGATCAGCTGGCGCGGGTCACCCTCACCAGCCGCGCATTTCGGTCCGATCGACTCGAACCGTTCTGCGCCGCACTGGCTTCCCTGTGCGGCAAGGACATGGTCCTGCCGATGAACACAGGTGCGGAGGCGGTCGAATCCGGGATCAAGGTCGCCCGCAAGTGGGGTTACGACGTCAAAGGCGTACCCGACGGCCGCGCCACGATCGTGGTGGCCTCCGGGAACTTCCACGGCCGCACGACGACGATCGTCTCGTTCAGCGACGACCCCGAGGCGCGCGCCGGATTCGGCCCCTACACACCGGGATTCGTTCGCGTCCCGTTCGGCGACCTGGCTGCCCTCGATGCCGCGATCGACGAGAACACGGTGGCCGTCCTGCTCGAACCCGTCCAAGGCGAAGCCGGCGTCGTCGTGCCTCCCGACGACTACCTGCCCGGCACGCGGGCCCTCTGCTCCGAACGCGGCGTGCTGTTCATCGCCGACGAGATCCAGTCCGGTCTGGGCCGCACCGGTAGGACCTTCGCAGTAGAGCACTGGGGCGTCGAACCCGACGTCTACCTGCTGGGGAAGGCACTCGGCGGCGGGCTCCTACCGGTGTCGGCGGTGGTTGCCGACCACGACGTCCTCGGCGTCCTGCATCCCGGTCAGCACGGATCGACCTTCGGCGGTAACCCGCTCGCCGCGGCCGTCGGTCACACCGTCGTCGACATGCTCGCCGACGGGACCTGGCAACGACGGGCGGCGGAACTGGGCGATCATCTGCACGCCCGACTGCGCGACTTCGTCGGGAACGGGGTGGTGGCGGTGCGCGGCCTCGGCCTGTGGGCAGGGATCGATCTCGACCCCGCGCTCGGCACCGGCAAGGACTTCTGTCTGCGGCTGTCCGAACGCAATGTCCTCGCCAAGGACACCCACGGCTCGACGCTGCGACTCGCACCGCCGCTCGTGGTCACGGAATCCGAGATCGACTGGGCGATGGACCGATTCGCCGCGACGCTCAGGCAGGCACCGGTGACCGCCGACCACGATTGAGCCACCAGGTGCTCGTCGAGAGCACGGTGGCGAACGCGCACCACGCCGGGTAGGCGGCGAGCGCGGCACCTGCCGTCCGGTTCGTCCGTGCGGTGCGCCGGGCGAGGTCGGCACTGCTCACGGTGAGCGCCGCGGCCGCGACCGACGCGGCTCCGAGGGCGCCCCGGCCGAAGTAGATCCAGCTCCACCCGCCGTTGAGCACGAGGTTGGCGCCGAGCGCCGCGAGATACCGCTGCCGCTGTTCGTGGTCCCCGTCGTCGGCCAGGTCGTCGAGGGTGACCGCCGAGGTCACCGCGAGGTCGGCGTAGAGCGAGGTCCAGGCGAGCGGGAACGCCCAGTTCGGCGGCACGAAGGACGGTTTCGCCAGCTTCGGATACCAGGTCTCGACCGCCGGCTTGGTGACCACACTGCCGATGGCCGCCGCGGCGGCGGTCGCGAGTGACGTCCCGATCAGAGTGGAGATGCGCATGACTCCACTTCTACGTCTCGACTCAGGTGTCGGCGGGCCGCCGGTCGTCGGTGCCCGCGGCACTGGTGGCACCCGGGGTCCCGGGCGGGTTCGGTGCGACCGCGTCCGAAGCGGCCGGGCCCGGCGAATCGGTTCCCTCGTCGAAGGCCTGGTCGGCCTCGGGGTGTTCGGCGTCGAAGGACGCGGGCAGCTTCTTCAGCTGCCGGTTCATCGACCAGATGAGGAACGCGGTCCCGACGAGCAGCAACAGGATCACAAGAAGGCCCAGCGGAGAGGCCTTGCCGAACTCCGGTCCCTGGGGTTCCTGCGCCAGGACCATCAGGGTGTCGTTCACGACGGTGCTGGTGCCCATCACGCCTCGATCCCGGCGAAGAGATCGGTCTCCGGCAACGCGGTCTTGACCCGGGTCCGGGCGAGCTCGAACTCCTCCGTCGGCCACAGGCGTTGTTGCCACTCCAGCGGCACCGCGAAGAACACCCCGTTCGGATCGATCTGCGTGGCGTGGGCGCGCAGCGCGTCGTCACGCTGCGGGAAGTACTTGGAGCACTCGACCTGGGTCGTCACACGGCCCATCAGATCGCCACGGCTCGGGTCCCACTTGCTGAGCCACTCGGCGAACGGACTCTCCTGGCCGTGCCGCGCGAACTCGTCGGAGAACAGGACCATCCGGTCCCGGATGAACCCGTGGGTGTAGTAGAGCTTCGACACCGTCCACGGGTCGCCGGCGTCCGGGAACGCGTCCGGATCGCCGGACTGCTCGTACGCCGCGACCGACACCTCATGGCAGCGGATGTGATCGGGATGCGGATATCCGCCGTGCTCGTCGTAGGTGACGATCACGTGCGGGCGGAACTCGCGGACCACACGCACCAAGGCCTCGGTGGCCTCGTCGAGCGGCACCGTGGCGAAGGAACCCTCCGGAACAGGCGGGAGCGGGTCGCCCTCGGGGAGGCCCGAGTCGACGAAGCCGAGCCATGTCTGTCGGACGCCGAGCGCCTCGGCGGCCTTGGCCATCTCCTCGCGACGGACCTCGGTCATCCGCTCTTTGATGCCCGGGCGGTCCATCGCCGGATTCAGGATGTCGCCACGCTCACCGCCGGTGAGTGTGACGACGAGCACTTCGTTGCCCTCGGCCGCATACTTCGCGGTCGTGGCGGCACCCTTGCTCGACTCGTCGTCTGGGTGCGCGTGCACCGCCATCAGCCGGAACACACCCGACTTGGGGTCGCCGACGTGGGATTCGGTCACAGTTCCTCACCTTCGGATCGCTACTCCTCCCATGGTAGGTATTGACGCGTGAACAGTTCGGACGGGGGCGCCGCAGCCGCCGGTGACGCGCCGCGCGCGACACCCGACACCTCGCGACCGCACAGCGGWCCGCGCGCCACCTATCCGGAGCGTTCGGAGACCGCCTCTGGGCGTCGTCGCTGGTTCATCGCCCTGTCGATCCTGGTCGTCGCAGCCGGGGTGGCGCTCGCGGTGATCGGCTACAACCGGTTCTCCACGGCCGATGTCACCGGCGAGGCCACCGGATACGAGATCATCGACGGCTCGACGGTCGCGGTGCAGTTCACCGTCGAACGGTCCGACCCGAACCGTCCGGCGGCCTGCGTGGTGCGCGGACGTTCCCGAGACGGCAGCGAGACCGGCCGGCGCGAGATCCTCGTCCCCGCCGACTCCGCAGATCGCATCGGCGTCCGCACCGAGATCACGACGTCGAAACCGCCGGTCATCGGCGAGGTCTTCGGCTGCACCCTGGATGTCCCCGCCTACCTGAAGCCCTCGGCCTCGTGACCGCGTCCACCGGCAGCGAGCTGCCGTCGCCGCGCGCCGCCTTCGCCTCCATCGGCAGCCGCTACTTCCCCCTTCTGGTCGCCGTCTTCGTCGGCGTCATGCTCATCAGCAACGTCACCGGCACCAAGGGCGTCGTGCTGTTCGACGAATGGCTGCAGGTCGATCTCGGGCCGATCCAGATGGACGGCCTGGTGACCGACGGCGCCTTCTTCCTGTTCCCGCTCGCGTACGTCCTGGGCGACGTGATCAGCGAGGTCTACGGGTTCCGTGCCATGCGCCGGACGATCCTCGCCGGGTTCGCGGTCCTGATTCTCGCGTCGTTGTGTTTCTGGTTGACCATTCACCTGCCGGCCGCCGAATTCTACGAAGGCCAGGCGGCTTTCGAGACGGTTGCCGGGGTCGTCCCACAATTCCTGCTCGCCGGATTGGCCGGTTACGTCGTGGGCGAATTCCTCAATTCCTTCGTCCTGGTGAAAATGAAGGAACGCGCCGGGGAAAATCGCCTCTGGGCGCGCCTGCTGGGTTCGACGATTGTCGGCCAGTTGGCCGACACCATCGTCTTCTGTTCGATCGCCGCCACCGCCCTGGGTATCTCGACCTGGGGAGATTTCATCAATTACACGATCGTCGGGTTCGTGTGGAAGACACTCGTCGAGGTCATCCTCATGCCTGTGACGTATTTCGTTGTGGGATGGCTAAAACGGATGGAACCGACGTATCAGGACGCTCTCGGCGCGCTGTCGCGCGGTAGTACCGATGTGCCATAGGTCTCACCACCTGGTACCCTGAACGGATACACGGCTCCGCGAGGGGTCGTGTTGCTGCATTTTCAGCAGTCCATATGCCCCTGGTGTAAACGGTCGCCCGGGGCGCGGACAACACAAAGGAGTGACCGATGACCGACACCCAGGTGACCTGGCTGACCCAAGAGTCGCATGACCGCCTCAAGAGCGAGCTCGATTCGTTGATCGCCAACCGTCCGGTCATCGCCGCCGAGATCAACGAGCGTCGCGAAGAAGGCGACCTCAAGGAGAACGGTGGCTACCACGCCGCTCGCGAGGAGCAGGGCCAGCAGGAAGCGCGTATCCGCCAGCTGCAGGAACTGCTGAACAACGCGAAGGTCGGCGAGGCGCCGACCCAGTCCGGCGTCGCACTGCCCGGTTCCGTCGTGACCGTCTACTACGACGGTGACGAGAAGGACACCGAGACGTTCCTCATCGCCACCCGCGAGGAGAGCGGCCAGGGCGGCCTGGAGACCTACTCCCCGAGCTCCCCGCTCGGTGCCGCCCTCATCGACGCCAAGGTCGGCGAGACCCGCGAGTACTCCGTGCCCAGCGGTGCCACCATCAAGGTGACCCTGGTCAGCGCGGAGCCCTACCACGGCTGATCGGACGACGAACACAACCCGGGACGGTATGACCGTCCCGGGTTTCGTGTTTTCGGGGGTTCTCGTCCGTGAGCTACCGCCGGTCGCGCGACCGGCGAACCTCAACTCGACTCCTGGACTTCGATCGAAGTCCAGGAGTCGAGTTGGGGTTCATCGGTCAAGCCGCGGTCAGTTTGTCCAACCACGGCCGGAGCAGATTGGCGAGCCCGCCGCGCTCGAGCGTTCCCCACGTCCATCGGATCACCATGATCCCCTGTGCGCGCAGCGCATCCTCCCGACGCTTCTCCCGGATGAGTGCATCGCGCGGGCTCTCACCCTGGCGCAACAGTCGGCCGTACTTCTGTAGTCCGTCGAACTCACCGACAAGTGTTCCGTCCCAGTCGAAGTCGGTCCGCGCGTCTCCGGCGTCCGTCTGGAAGGTGTGCTGCAGTCGCGGAGTCGGCAACCCGGCCTCGATCATCTGCGCCCGGCTCCACGACTCCCCGACACTCTCCGACGCACCGTCCGCATGCGCAAGGGCACGACGCGCGATCCGCGCACCGCGCCAACGGTTCCGCGACGCGAGGATACGGGTCATCGTGGCGATGTCGGCGCCGGACGCTAGCGCGCGATCGAACACGGCCAGCGCTTGGGCGAAGTCACCGGACATCGCAACATCTACGGCGGTTCGCTCACGAGACGTGACCCTGATTCCGCCGATGTCGACCACCTCGTCGGGCGCCACCGGCCCGGCATGGACGATCCGTAACCCGTGCCCGAACCCGCCCACCTTCGACTTCTTCGTCAGATGCACGACCTCGCGTTCCGGGTGCAGCAGCGGCAGCTCGTGAACGGCTGCCGCCGAGTCGTGACTCAGGATCGACGCGTCACAGTCTCGAACAGACGTCGCGACCGCGATCGATCTCAGTCGGTACAGACGGTCACCCGGGTCCTCGGCGGACGCCTCGTCGGCCGCCAGTGCGCAGACCCCCGGGGCAAGACGAATCAGTTCGCCGCGCCGTACGGCGGCTGTCACAGCGTCGTCGTTGATGCCGAGTCGCAGCGTTGCCGTGCGGCGAATCAGCCCGTGTCTGTCGGTGGGAAAAGAGGTCATGACTTTAGGACGCACCAGGGCCGATATCGGATCCGCTTGCAAGGGTCGCTTACCCCACGACCGGCGAACCTCGACTCGACTCCTGGACTTCGATCGAAGTCCAGGAGTCGAGTTGAAGTGCACCGGTGGACCTCGACAGGAGGCCGACCCTGTTTCGACCACGCTCGCCCGGGGCTCGACCCGGAACACCGTGCTTCAATGTGACCCATGGCACGTTCTCATGAGCTGGAGTCCTTCGATCTTGACTTCTTCGACGATGCGCCGGTGCGGCACGTCATCGACGTGCGTCTGCCGGTCGCGCCGGAACGCGCGTGGGCCGAGTTCACCCGTCAGCACACGCTGGACTGGTGCCGCGCGATCAAGAAGATCGAGTTCGTCTCACCGGAACCGTACGGGGTGGGAACACAACGCCGCGCGGTCCTCGGTCCCGGCTATGTGACCCTCGAAGAGGACTTCTTCGACTGGACGGAAGATCCGGCGAATGGCCACTACCGCAACGGTTTCCGGGTCCTGAGGGCGAACGTTCCCGGCATCCGCCGCTTCGGCGAGGCGACCGAGATCCTGCCCGCCGATGTGGGCTGCCGACTCAAGTGGACCTTCGCGCTCGAGTTGCCCACCTCGTCGCGGGTGGTCACCGCGTTCTCCGGTCCCGCGTCGTCGACGGTCTACAAGACCATCGAGGCCGACACCCTCAAGCACTTCGCGAACCTCGAACCTGCGAAGTGAGCCGCCGGCCGGCTGTCAGGCCACCACCGCGACGGCCGCCGACGTTCGACCCGTCGTCGGCACAGGCGAGGCAGTCAGCGTGCCCCGGCCCAGGTCATCGGCGAGACGCATCAGCACGCGAACCGATGGAGACGCTTGTGTGCTCCCCGTCCACGCAGGCTCGATCGCCACGGTGAACACGTCCACGTCGACGACCGCCGGGCGTCGCCCGTCGATCTCTGCGGAGCGGCAGAGCTTCCGGTCGCGGGTCAGCACGTGCAGCCTGATCATGTCCACGACGGGCGGCGAATTCTCCCCACCGAGTGTTGTTCGCCACCAGCACAAGCCGTCGATCCCGACGTCGCGATTGTCGAGACCCGGACATCTCTTCGATGGTCGATGGCGTCCGGCGGACCTCTCGAACAAGGCGAGACCGGCGCTACCCAATGTTGGTAGGACGCGGGTGTCCACACCGCCACCCCCGGCGGTGGCTTCCTCGTTCCGCACGCCTGTGATCAGCTCGACTGCCGGGGCAGTGACCCAGTGCACCGGCGCGTCGGCGAGATTCAACACCGTCACCGCGAGCGACGAAGACCACCAGTTGATGAGGCTGAGGAGTCCGTCCGCCTTCTCGAGGACGGCCTCCCGGTCGGCGTACTCGTCCGGATCGAGATGCAGCGAGCCCTCGTCCGCATCATTGAGATCTTCGGCCAGCAGACTCGCTTCGGCCTCGAGTTCGTCCAGCCGCCGGTAGGCCTTCCGTCGTTGCTCGTGAACGTCATCCATGAGCTCGTGACGGACGCGGTGAGCAATCCGTGGTGTCCAGGCCGCCTCTGCGGAGTGTGTGCGTCGTCCCATGGCAGGCAACGTAATCCGCCCTGCCCTCGCAGCCGCACCGAGAATCCACAGCACAGACGCTCATCCACAGAACTCCTCGTGTCAGCCGCGTCGAATACACGTCGGTCGCCCGTGGACGTTCCTCGGGAGCGTTCTGCGGAACACTCCGCCTCAACGACAGCACCACGTAAGCCGACGCAAGCCCGACGACAGGCTACGGCGCACAGTTGTCGGCATGACAACGACAACCACTCCCCGGCCACCCGGGTCCGTCCCCAGCTCGGTCGACAGTCGCCGTCGGAGCCGGTCGAACACCACGAGCGCGTCGGCGGCGCGGCCTTCTCCGCCGAGCGCCCGCATCAGGGCGGTGTGTGCCGGTTCGTCGAACGGGTCTCGCGCGCAGCGCTGTTCGGCGATGGATCGCGCGGTCGCGAAGTCACCTTCGGCGAGCGCGGCCGTCAGCTGCGCACCGTCGAGCGCGTCCTGGGTACGTCGAATGCGTGCGGACAGTGTCGCCGTCACCGGGGACCCGTCCCCGAGATCGTCTCCGGGCACGCCGCGCCACCACTGCCGGGCCCGGTCGTGGGCATCCCGGCCGCCTTCGGCGAGCAGCGTGTCGACCACGTCGAGGTCGGTGCGGCTGTTGCGCAGTCGATAACCGTTCTCGGTGCCCTCCAGAACCCCCTCGGGCAGGAGCTTGCGCAGCCGGGACACCTGGGTGTGCAACGCACTGTGCGGCGAACGCGGCGGATCGTCRGCCCAGACGTGGTCGATGAGGCGGTCCGCCGAGATCACGCGCCCGTCGGCGAGGGCGAGCGACACGAGCAGGCGTCGGGCCCGAGCCCCGGCACCGCGACGAGCCGATCGGGGCTCTCGGCGCCCACCGGGCACGCGCCGACCGCGATCGGGCCCAGCACACCGATCAGGGCGGGTCCGTCGGCAGCCACCCAGACAGGTTAGCGCCGACGTTCGCCCTCAGTCCCGCAGGAACCCCGCGTCGGCGAGGGCCCGCCGGACGTCGTGCTGGTGGTCGTGTCCGCGGGTCTCGACACTGACGGTCACCTGCACCTCGCCGAGATACAAGTCGTCGGCGACGCGGGAGTGGACGACGTCGAGCACACTCGCGCCGAGGTCGCGGAGCAGTTCCAGCAGTGCGACCAGTCCACCGGGCCGGTCGGAGACGGTCGCGGTCACGGTCAGGAATCGTCCGGCGGCGGTCAGGCCGTGGGTCGTCACATGGCGCAGCAGCAGCGGGTCGATGTTGCCGCCGGACAACACGACGCACACGGTCCCGGACAGCGCGAGCCGACCGCTCACCGCCGCCGCCACCGCCGCGGCCCCGGCAGGCTCGACCACCAGCTTCGCCCGCTCCAGCATGAGCAGCAGCGCGGTGCTCAACTCTTCCTCGCTGACCGTGACGATCCGGTCGACGAACTCGGAGACGTGCGCGAACGGGACCTTCCCGGGTGTCGCGACGGCGATGCCGTCGGCCATGGTGTTCATCGCCGCGACCGGCGTCGGTCGCTCCTCGGCGAGCGACGTCGGCCAGGCCGCGGCCTGCGCCGCCTGCACGCCGATCACCTCGACCTCCGGTCGTCGCAGACGCGCCGCCGCGGCGACGCCGGCGAGCAGCCCACCGCCGCCGAGTGGCACGAGAATCGTTGACACGTCCGGGATCTGCTCCAGGATCTCGACGCCGACCGTCGACTGTCCGGCAACGATGTCGAGATGATCGAACGGGTGGATCAGAGCCGCGCCCGTCGTATCGGCGTGACGCTGGGCCTCGACGAGCGCCTCGTCGACGGTCGATCCGGCGAGCACCACCTCTGCGCCATAGGCTTTCGTCGCGGCGATCTTCGGCAGTGCGGCTCCGACCGGCATGTAGACCCGTGAGGCGATCCCCAGTTCCGATGCCGCCCAAGCGACTCCCTGCGCATGATTGCCCGCACTGGCCGCGACGACCCCACGGGCACGTTCCCCCGCCGACAACCGCGAGATACGCAGGTACGCGCCGCGTGGCTTGAAAGATCCGGTGCGTTGCAGGTTCTCGCACTTGAGCCACACCTGCGCACCGCTCCGCTCGGACACCACCCGCGACGCGATCGTCGGGGTCCGCCGGATCACGGACGCGAGCTCGTCGGTCGCGCGGTCGACGTCGTCGGCGGTCAGCAGCATGCGACCAGTATCGGCCATCCCCCACCGGCGGGAACCACCCGAGGAGATGTCATCGCGCCGCCGAGCTTCCGCGATCGTCCGGCGAGGTCGACTCCCCGATCTCCCGGAGTTCGCGAATCGCCCGGTCGAGCACGGCTGCGGTGTCGGCGTGCACCGTGTTGTCGGCGTGCAGCAGGTCCCCGACCGCACGGTCCGCGTCACCTCTGCGTGTGTCGAAGGCCGCGGCGGGGTCGAGATCGGCACACTCGATGAGCAGGTCGGCCACGTCGATCCGGCCCCGGGCGCGCAGCAGTGCGGCGGCATCGCGCGCCGTGGTCCACAGCTGCGTCGGCTGACCGCTGTCGCGCCATGCCCCGAGCAGGACGACGTAGGCCTGGGCGGCACGCGGTACGTCGCCGACGCGGACGAGACACGCCGCCGCGCCGACACGAGCGACCCCGACGATGAACGTCGCGCCGACGCCGGCGGCCCGTTCGTGGGCGCGTTCGTAGAGCGCGAGCGCGCTGGACGGGTCGTGCGCGGACAGCAGCTCGCCGTGGACGTAGTCGAGGAAGGCGTGCTGCGACGGCCCCGCCGACGGGTCCAGCGTCGACCGGGCCTCGGCCAACAGCCGGGCAGCCCCGCTCGAGTCCCCGGAGTACGACGCCGCGAGCGCCGCAGACGCGAGGAACGCCGACCCCAGGGACGGGTGGGTGCCGCAGCGGGTCCATTCCCGTACCGCCACCGCGAAGTCGCCGCGGAAGTGCGCGACCGCCGCCCTGGCCGCCCGTGCACCGACCAACGCGGGCTCATCCGGATTCGGAGGCGTCCCGGTGGCATCGGGACGTAGGGCAGCGGTCGCGAAGTCGACGGCGAGGTCGAACTCGCCGACGAGCCGCGCGGCCTCGGCCGCCGCGGACAGCATCTCGGCGCGATCGGGATGACCGTCGAGCCACGCCGAACGCGCCGGTTCGATGGCCCACGTCCACAATTCGGTGAGGTTGCGCCATGTGCTGATCAGCGACAGCGAGGTCGTGATCGCCACGAGTACGTCGACGCGTCCGCGCGCCAGGGCCAGGTCCCGCGCCGACCGCAGGTTGTCCATCTCGCCATGGAGACGTTCATTCGCCTCGAACTCCGCGACGCCGAGCCACTCGTCGCCGATGTCCCGTACCGTTGCGATGCATTCGTYGAGGAACCGGTCCTCGGCCGCGGCGAGCACGCCCGCACGGTCGAGGTGATCGAGCAGATGGGTGCGGATGAGATGCAGGAGACGGTATCTGCCGCCCGACGCGTCGGCGACGAGCAACGAGCTGTCGATCAGACGGTGCAGGGTCTCCACCGGGTCGAGCCCGCCGTCACCTCGCGTGCCGATGCCCGCTGCGCCGACGACCTCCGCTTCGACGCTCAGTGCGACGGATTCGAACGTGCGCAGCGACACACCGCCGGGAAACGGTGCGAGAGCGGCGAGTACGGCTTGATCGACCACGCTCAGCCGTCGGAACGACATGTCGATGCTGCTGCGGAGCGTCAGCCGCCGCTGGTCGTCGGCTCCGGTTCCCGTCGCGAGATCGAGTGCACCATCGAGCATTCGGGCCACGGCCGACATCGGCATCACGGCGGCCTGACGCGCCGCCAGCTCGATGCCGAGCGGGAGCCCGTCGACACGGCGCACGACGTCGACGAGATCCGCGAGCTCACGGCTCGACACCGCGAAGTCCGGATTGCGACGCAGCGCGTGCTCGACGAACGCGCGCACCGCAGGCTGCCGGGCGACCGCGTCGACGTCGTCGATGCGAGCGGGGAAGGTCAAGGGCTGCAGACGCAGGACGTACTCGGCGGAGAGTGAGAGCACGACTCGGGAGGTGGCCAGGATCCGCACCGCGGGAGCCAGTTCGACGATCGCCGCGATCAATTCGCGACAGGACGACAACACATGTTCGCAATTGTCGAGGACGAGCAGCAGCGACCCGTCGACGGCGCGCGCGATCGCGTCCACGGAAGCACCCACCCCGACCTCGAGACCGAGGGTGGACACCACCGACGGGAGGACGCGGTCGGCTCGCGCGACCGCGGCGAGGTTGACGACGACAACGGCGTTCCCGGGGAACACCGCGGGGTCGGCGGCGACGTCGAGCGCGAGACTGGTCTTGCCGACGCCGCCCGTACCGGTCAGGGTCACGACCCGATGCGCCGACAACAGCCGGATGATCTCGGCGCGTTCTCGCTCCCGCCCCACCAGAGGCCCGGCCGGCGGAGCAGGTCGCCGCCGCGAGGTCACGCCGGGTCCCGGATTCGTCTCGGCCTGACCGTATTCGGAGCCCGCCGCCACGCGCTGCTCGAGCGACGCGAGGGCCGGACTCGGATCGAGACCCGTCCGCTCACGCAACTGCTCGCGGAAGTTCATCGCGACAGCCATCGCGTCGCCGACACGCCCGTCGGCGGCGAGTGCGCGGATGAGCAGTCGTGTCGAACTCTCGCGCAGCGGCGCGGACGCGACACCGGCCCTCGCCGTCGCGGTCGCGCTCGGGTCGCGGCACTCCACCAGCGCTTCGACGTGAGTGTCGGCGAGCCGGTTGTGGAGGTCCTCCAACGCAACGCGTTCGGTGTCCAGGTCGGGGATGCCGGCGAACTCGCCGAGCGGCTCGCCGCGCCAGAGTTCGCGGGCCCGGCCGGTCAGACGGAGACGCTCGGCGGGATCGGGCGTGTCGGCGGCGGATGCGAGCAGGTCGCGCACGATCGTCACGTCGACGACGGAAACCCGGAGCCGGTAGCCGTCGGGGCGTCGTTCCAGCAGATCCGCGTGGGGGGCGAGATGACGTCGTAGCCGGGACACCAGATTGTGCAGTGCGGCAACCGGTTCCCGCGGCAGGTCGTCGCCCCACAGCGCGTCGACGAGCCGCCCGGTTCCCATGCCGTGCCGGCCGGCGACGGTCAACAGCGCGAGCAGGGCGCGGCGTCGTTCCCCGGGAACCGCGACCTCGACACCGTCGACCCGCAGCCTCAGCGCACCCAGCAGGCCGACCTCGACCGCGGGCCGCACGTGCCCGTCTTCGGTTTCGCGCACCACCATCCCGATCGTCGCTCTCTGTTCTCCGACGGCCTATGCAGGATGAGCGTAAATCTCCACCGACACCCATGTTCGATATCGCTCGAGGCCGATCGCCGCGGCCAGGTCCGCGGTCTGCGAGCGCTGAGCCAGCAGGGCTCGCACCTTACGGTCCAGTTCGGCCCCGTCGAGATCGATCCGCAGCGCGACCATCTCCTCCGGACACTGGCGCGGCCCGCCCAGCGCCCACATGTCGAACTCACGGGCGAGGTCGAACTCGATCCCCCGCCCGGTGCCCACCGGGTGGAGGATTCGCGGGCAGGTCGACGAACGGTCGACGGCGAGGCGGACCCACCGGTTGACGGTGCGGTGGTCGGGGTGCCCGGTCACGCCGTCGGGTCCGAAGGTCAGGACGGTGTCGGGTGACACGTCGTCGAGGAGGGTGGTGATGCGTCCGACCGGGCCGCTCTCGTCGATCGCCGCCAGTGAACCATCGGGTAGGTCCAACCAGTGGTGCTCGTGGACGCCGAGCTCGATGAACGCTTTCTCGAGCTCGCCGCTCCGGACCAGGGCAAGCTCCGAACGCTCTGCGGCGGTGGCGTTCTCGTCGGCCGCTTCCCCGCGGGTCGCGGTCACGCACACCACGCGCCCACCCGCATCGCGGACGGCGGCCATCACGCCGCCGGCGAGGTAGGTCTCGTCGTCGGGGTGAGCCCAGATGGACATCACGGTGCCCAGGTCGCTGATCTGTGTTGTTCTCATGCGTCGACGGTCTCCGAGCCCGCTGTCACGGGGCTGTCACCATCGGCTCACCGCGCAACGGGTCGCGGTCGAGTCATGACAGCGCCGCGACAGGACCCCGGCGCACGCTCGGTGCACACGCCGCCCGGCGTGGTTCCGACATCGCACACGAGAGGCTCGTCCCATGACCACCACACACGCCGCCGGTTCCGACACCGCGATCGACCTCGCCCGGGTCGAGGCCTTCGCCGGCCAGGTGAGCGCCGATCTCACCCATGCCTATCACTCGATCAGCACCCACCTCGGCGACCGCCTGGGACTGTGGCGGGCGCTGGCGCAACTCGGTTCGGCGACGAGCGCCGAGCTCGCCGAACGCTCGGGACTCGCCGAACGGTATGTGTACGAATGGCTGTGCGTGCAGGCCGCGGCCGGATACGTCCTGCTCCACGACGGCGGCAATGACGCCGCGAATGGCCCAGAGGTGTTCGTGTTCCCCGCCGAGCACGCGATGGTGCTCGCCGAGGACAACAGTCCGTCGGCGATCGTGGCCGGCTTCGAGGTCGCGGCCGCGGTGTGGTCCTCGGTCGACCAGCTCGCGCATGCGTACGCGACCGGCGACGGCGTGCCCTGGCACGCGCACGATTCCCGGCTGTTCTCCGGCGTCGAACGGTTCTACGGCACGATCTACCGCGCGTCGCTGCTCAGCGAGTGGGTTCCGGCGATCGACGGCCTCGAACAGCGCCTCACCGACGGCATCCGCGTTCTCGACGTCGGGTGCGGGTACGGGGTCCCCACGATCCTGCTCGCCGAGGCCTTCCCGAACTCCACGTTCGTCGGTGTGGACAGCCACGAGGAGTCGGTCCGGCGCGCCGAAGCAGCCGCCCAGGCAGCCGGGGTCGACGACCGGGTCCGCTTCGAGGTGGCGACGGCCCGATCGTACGACGGTGACTACGACGCGGTCATGATCTTCGACGCCCTGCACGACTTCGGTGATCCGATGGGCGCGCTCGCACACGCCCGGTCATCACTGCGTCCCGGCGGTCAGGTGATCGCCGTCGAGCCGCTGGCGCACGATACGCTGGCCGAAAATCTGACCAATCCCGTTGCGCTGCTGTTCTACTCGGGTAGCTCATACCTCTGCGTGCCGCACAGCATCGCCGACGGCACGACCTCGCTGGGCGCCCAGGCCGGCCCCGCTCGACTGCTCGACACCTTCCGGGCGGCCGGTCTGACCTCGGCGCGAGTCGCGGCGACCACTGCGTCGAACCTGCTCCTCGAGGCGCGGGTCTGACGGCGAGCCGAGTCCTCAGCGCAGCGCGTTCTCCAGGTCCCCGAGGAGGTCGTCGATGTCCTCGATACCGACCGAGAGCCGGACGAGGTTGGCAGGGACCTCGAGGAGCGATCCGGCGGTCGAGGCGTGCGTCATCGCACCGGGGTGTTCGATCAGCGACTCGATGCCGCCGAGCGATTCGGCGAGTGTGAACACCTCGGTGCGGGCGCAGAACTCCTTGGCGGCGTCGAGCCCGCCCTTGACCAGCACCGACACCATGCCGCCGTAGCGCTTCATCTGCTTGCCCGCGACCTCGTGGCCCGGGTGGTTCGACAGACCCGGGTACAGGACGGCGTCGATCTTGTCGTGGCCGCTCAGGTAGTCGACGACCTTCTCCGCGTTGTCACAGTGCCGGTCCATCCGGACGCCGAGGGTCTTGATGCCGCGCAGGGTGAGGAATCCGTCGAACGGTCCGGGGACCGCCCCGGCGCCGTTCTGCAGGAACGCGAACGCCTCGTCGAGCTCCTCGCTGTCGGTGACCAGTGCGCCGCCGACGACATCCGAGTGCCCGCCCAGGTATTTGGTCGTCGAGTGGAGCACCACGTCGGCGCCCAGGACGAGCGGCTGCTGCAGGTACGGCGAGGCGAAGGTGTTGTCGACCACGAGCTTCGCGCCGGCCTCGTGCGCGACGGCGGCGAGGGTCTCGATGTCGCCGACGTTGAGCAGCGGGTTGGTCGGCGTCTCGGTCCAGACCAGCTTGGTCTCCGGCCGGATGGCGTCGCGCACCGCGGCGACGTCGGACACCGGGGCCACCGAGTAGGTGATCCCCCACTGGCTGAACACCTTGTCGATGAGCCGGAAGGTCCCGCCGTAGGCGTCGTTCGGGATCACCAGATGATCGCCCGGCCGCAGCGTCGAGCGCAGCAGGCAGTCGGTGGCCGCCATGCCAGAGGCGAAAGCCCGTCCGTAGGTGCCGCTCTCGAGAGCGGCGAGATTGGCCTCGAGGGCGCGTCGGGTCGGATTGCCGGTGCGCGCGTACTCGAAGCCGTCGCGCAGCCCGCCGACACCGTCCTGGGCGAAGGTCGAACTGGCGTAGATCGGGACGTTCACCGCGCCCGTCTGGGGATCCGGGTCGTAACCGGCATGGATGGCGCGGGTCGAGAAGCCTTGCCAGCGAACCGAATCCGCGGCACTGCGTCGTTCACTCACGGTGATGCTCCTATCCGACGATCGGGTGGCTCGACACGAAGGCGAGCAGGTCGTGGCGCGTAATCACGCCGATGGGCTTGCCGTCCTCGACGACCATCAGCGCGTCACAGTCGCCGAGCGCTTTGGTGGCCGCCGACACCGGTTCGCCGGAACCGATGAGCGGGAACGGCTCCCCCATGTGTGCCGACACCGGGTCGGCGAGGCTGGCACGACCTTCGAAGACCGCGCTGAGGAGGTCACGTTCGGTGACCGCACCCGCGACCTCACCGGCCATCACGGGCGGCTCGGCGCCGACGACCGGCATCTGCGAGACGCCGTACTCGCGCAGGATCTCGATCGCGTCGCGCAGGGTCTCCTGCGGATGGGTGTGCACGAGGTCGGGCAGCGCGCCGGTCTTGCCGCGCAACACATCCCCGACGAGAGATTCCTTGGTGTTGGCGTCGAGCGGGGTGCGCAGGAAGCCGTAGCTGCTCATCCACTGGTCGTTGAAGATCTTCGCCATGTAGCCGCGGCCGCCGTCGGGCAGCAGTACGACGACGACGGCGTCGGGCCCCTCGCGTTCGGCGACCTGCAGGGCCGCGACCACCGCCATCCCGCACGAGCCGCCGACGAGCAGCCCTTCCTCGCGGGCGAGACGCCGGGTCATGTCGAACGAGTCGGCGTCGGAGACCGCGATGATCTCGTCGGGGATGTCCGGGTCGTAGGCCGACGGCCAGAAGTCCTCCCCGACACCCTCGACGAGGTAGGGGCGCCCGGTCCCGCCGGAGTACACCGACCCCTCGGGGTCGACGCCGACGATCTTCACCGAGCCGCCGGACACCTCCTTGAGGTACCGGCCGGTGCCGGTGATGGTGCCGCCGGTGCCGACGCCGGCCACGAAGTGCGTCACCTTGCCGTCGGTGTCGGCCCAGATCTCGGGACCGGTGGTCTCGTAGTGACTCTGCGGACCGGCCGGGTTCGCGTACTGGTTCGGCTTCCACGCACCGTCTATCTCGGTGACCAGGCGGTCGGAGACGCTGTAATAGCTGTCCGGGTGGGACGGCTCCACCGCGGTCGGGCAGACCACGACCTCGGCACCGTAGGCGCGCAGGACGTTGCGCTTGTCCTCGCCGACCTTGTCCGGGCACACGAACACGCACTTGTAGCCGCGCTGCTGGGCGACGAGCGCCAGGCCGACGCCGGTGTTTCCCGACGTCGGTTCCACGATGGTCCCGCCCGGCTTCAGTTCACCCGAGGCCTCCGCCGCGTCGATCATCCGCACGGCGATGCGGTCCTTGCTGCTGCCACCGGGATTGAGGTACTCGACCTTGGCGGCGACCAGGCCCGATCCGGGTGAGGTCACCGAGTTCAGCTTGACCAGCGGGGTGTTGCCCACCAGGTCGACGACGTGATTGGCGATGCGCATGTGTCCATGGTCCCAGAGCCACCGCGAACAGCGACACCCGGCCGCTGCCCCAGTCAGCTGATCCCGCTGAACGCCTAAACTGGCACTCGTGTCCGGTTCGAGTCGTCGAGGAATCGTCCCCGCCAGGATCGTGCGCGACGTCGGCGCGACAGCGGCTGCGACCGCGGGCGCGGCCGGCGCCGGCTGGGCCGCCTACAACCTGCTGAACAGTCAGGCCGCCGAGGCCCGCGTGGTGATCCCGCACCGTACCGACAACGCCCCGGACGGCGACGGCGTGTACCGCCCCGACGGCACCAGCGCACGTTTCACCCGGGACACCGTGTACGACCTGTATCTCGTGGTGTTCGGGGACTCGACCGCGGCCGGACTGGGTGCCGAGACCGCGGACGAGACGCCAGGAGTCCAGATCGCCCGCCGCGTGGCCGCGGAGACCGATCGGGTGGTCCGCTACGCCAACAAGGCCATCGTCGGCGCGACGTCGAAGGGGCTCGCGGCCCAGATCGAGGCGATGTTCGTCCATCACGAGCGACCCGACGTGGCCGTCATCCTCGTCGGCGCCAACGACGTCACCGCCCGCAACAGTCCGCTCCCGTCGGCGCGGCGGCTCGGAGATGCCGTCCACGCACTCGTCGACGAGGGCGCGAAGGTCGTCGTCGGCACCTGCCCGGATTTCGGCGTGGTGACCGCGATCCCCCAGCCCCTGCGAATGGTGTTGCGACGCTGGGGACTCACGCTGGCCGCCGCGCAGCGATCGGCGGTCCGGGCCGCCGGGGGGCGGCCGGTCCCACTGGCCGACCTGCTGACCGAGGAGTTCCTCGCGCGCCCCGAGCACATGCTGTCGCCCGATCGATTCCACCCGTCGGCCGCGGGGTATGAGCTCGCCGCCGACATCCTGGTGCCCGAGGTGCTCGCCTCGATCGGCGAGTGGGGTCCGACGCCGCTACCCGAACCGCCGAAGGTGTCCGAGGCCGTCGAAGAAACACGGTTCGTCACACGTCTCAGGAGACGTCTGACACGTCGGTGACCAGCCACGACCCGGGCTGACCGACCTCGTGACCAAGCAGATGCTTGGTGCGGTAGTTTCGAGGTATGCCTGAAGCCGTCATCGTCGCCCACGCCCGTTCCCCGATCGGCCGCGCCGCCAAGGGATCCCTCAAAGACATCCGACCCGACGAACTGTCGCGCCAGATGGTCGAAGCCGCGCTCGCCAAGGTGCCTGAGCTCGACCCGGCACTGATCGAGGACATCCACTGGGGCATCGGCCAGCCCGGCGGACAGGGCGGTTACAACATCGCCCGGGTCATCGCGGTCGAGCTGGGTCATGACCACATCCCCGGCGTCACGGTGAACCGCTACTGCTCGTCGTCGTTGCAGACCACCCGGATGGCGCTGCATGCCATCAAGGCCGGCGAGGCCGACGTCCTCATCTCCGGTGGTGTCGAGAGCGTGTCGAGCTTCGGCATCTCCGGCGGCGCCGACGGCGCACCGAATTCCAAGAACCCGCTGTTCGACGACGCGATGGCCCGCACCGAGAAGGCGGCCGCCGGTGACGCCGGCATCTGGCACGATCCGCGCAAGGACGGGGTCATCCCGGACGTGTACATCGCGATGGGCCAGACCGCCGAGAACGTCGCCTCGTTCACCGGCATCTCCCGCGAGGACCAGGACAAGTGGGGCGTGCTGAGCCAGAACCGCGCCGAAGAAGCCATCAAGTCCGGTTTCTTCGAGCGGGAGATCGACCCGGTCACCCTGCCCGACGGCTCGCTGGTCACCACCGACGACGGCCCCCGCGCGGGCACGACCTACGAGAAGATCTCGCAGCTCAAGCCGGTCTTCCGCCCGGACGGCACGATCACCGCGGGCAACGCGTGCCCGCTCAACGACGGCGCCGCGGCGCTGGTCATCATGAGCGACACCAAGGCGAAGGAGCTTGGCCTCACCCCGCTGGCGCGCGTTGTCGCCACCGCGGCCACCGGCCTGTCGCCGGAGATCATGGGGCTCGGTCCGATCGAGGCGATCCGCAAGGTGCTGCGGGTCTCGGGGATGTCCCTGTCGGACATCGACCTCGTCGAGATCAACGAGGCCTTCGCCGTGCAGGTCCTCGGTTCGGCCCGTGATCTCGGCATCGACCACGACAAGCTCAACGTGTCGGGTGGCGCCATCGCCCTGGGTCACCCGTTCGGGATGACAGGCGCCCGCATCACGACCACCCTGCTCAACAACCTGCAGACCCGCGACAAGACCTTCGGCATCGAGTCGATGTGCGTGGGTGGCGGTCAGGGCATGGCCATGGTCCTCGAGCGCCTCAGCTGATCACTGCTGGAGCGCCTCAGCTGAGCGAAGCCGTCTCCGTCTCGTCGACACCCCTCGCCGCGTTCGGTCCCTGGACCGCGACGCTGCGGGGGGTCGTTCGTCGGTACACGAACCAGGCGATGACGACGGCACCGACGATGTAGATCTCGGCGGGGATCGCCCAGACGTTGTTCGTCGCGGTGTTGTCGTGGATGTAGTACTGCGAGATGTGACCGGCGAGGTCTCCCCCGTAGCTGATCGCCAGTGCCCACACGGCGGCGTCGAGCCATCCGCCACGATTTCGCACCCGGTAGCAGAGCACGCCGAGCACGCCCACGGCGATGTCGTTCCACCCGAGCTCCCACTGGAACATGGACGGGATGAAGTCCGGCCCGATGCCCTCGGCGATCTCGGGGGCGTTCGGGCCGACGTGGCCGACCCCGGCGAGGATGCCGAATGCGCCGCCGGGGACGAGTATCCAGAGCAGCACGAGTTCGGCTGCGCGGCCGACGGTGCGTCGTCGCATCGATCGGTCCACCAGTATGTGTACGACGGCGCCGATGATCATCAGCGCCAGCTGGATCATAAAGAACACCATGTCCGCACGGTAGAACCGCGGTGATGGGGTTGTTCCCGCAAACGCACCCGGGTGGCACACTTTGTCGCCAACCGACCCCTGACACGACAGTGGCCCCGCACCTGCCGAGGTGCGGGGCCACTGTCACATGACTGGCTAGTCGGAGTTGAAGTAGGTCAGCAGACGCAGGATCTCGACGTACAGCCAGACCAGGGTGACGGTCAGGCCGAGTGCCACGCCCCAGGCGGCCCGGTCGGGTGCGCCGGCACGGATCAGGCGATCCGCGGCGTCGAAGTCCAGCAGGAAGCTGAACGCGGCGAGGGCGATGCAGACCAGCGAGAAGATGATGGCGATCGGGCCACCGTCGCGCAGGACTCCGGCCTCACCGGTGAACAGACCGATGACCAGGTTGCCGAGCATCAGGACCAGGACACCAATCATGCCGGCGAACAGCATGCGGGTGAAGCGCGGCGTCACGCGGATGGCGCCGACCTTGTACACGAACAGCATGCCGAAGAACACACCGAAGGTGCCGAGGACGGCCTGTCCGATCAGCGCACCGGCGGAGGTGTCGCCGGCGACCGCCCAGTTCGCGAACACGAACGAGATGGCACCGACGAAGAGGCCCTCGAACGCGGCGTAGGCCAGCACGATGGCCGGGTTGTCCTGCTTGCGACCGAAGCTCGCCACGAGGACGAGCACGAGACCGGCGATGGCGCCGACCAGCATCAGCGGGGTGGCGAGAGCTGCCTGGGCGGCCTCGGTGGCGCGGCTGCTGATCGCGAAGTACGTGGCAGCGGCGGCCAGCGTCAGCACTCCGAGCGTGATCGCGGTCTTGGTGACGACGTCGTCGATCGTGAGCTGACGAGTGGCCGGCGGTGCCGGCTGGGTGTAGGGGTCAGTGGCCTGACCGAACTGGTTGGCCGCGGCGCCGGCGCCGGCCATGCCGGCCCCGAAACCCGCGTATCCGGATTGATTGTCGCGGACCACGCCGCGCATCACCGGATTGCTGCTTTCTCGCACGAAGCGCTCCTTCATCGGTACGGATGTATGCCGTCTCAACGTCGGGCCGTTTCTGAGAGTTCCCTGACGGGAGCTCGCAACGACCGAGTCGACGTCGACTTTACCGACTCTTGACCCTTCTGTCGTCAGACACCCGCCACCGGGTCAGTTCACCCGGTCGCGCAGCGATCTCAACCGGCGGCCCAGTGCGGTCTGATCGATGCCGCCGTCGGTCGCGAGCGAGGCCCGGCCCAGGCACATGGCGGTGAGCATGGCTTCCGCACGCGCGAAGTCGCCGCCCCAGGCGAGACCCGGTTTGGCGAGCATCAGCGACGCGATCCCGTGGGCGGCGGCCCAGAACTCGAGAACGATGTCGGCGATCTCGGCGTGATCGAACACCCCGTCGTCGGCCAGCTCGGTGACGGTTCCGGCGAACCGCGAGTACGCACTGGCGGCGAGTACCTCGTCGACCTTCGACGGATGCCCTTCGGGAGTGGGTTTGCCGAACGCCACGCGATAGAGCACGGGCGTGGCGACGGCGAAGCGGACATAGGCCATCCCCTGGCCCAGCGCTCGTTCGAAGGCGTCGTCGACGCCTTCCGATGCGGCGGCCATCTCGTCGTCGAGACGCTCGAAGTAGCGGGCGCACACGGCGTCGAGCAGGGCTTCCTTGTCGGCGAAGTGCAGGTAGATCGATGGCGGTGTGACCCCCACGCGGTTGGCGACCGCGCGAATCGACATCGCGGTGTCGTCGCCGTTCTCGACCAGCAACTCACCGGCGGCCTCGATGATCTCCTCCGCGAGGATCTCTCCGGACCCGCGCGGTGATCTCGCTCGTCTACGTGTCGTCACTGCACTCCTGCACCTGTCCCGCCGTTGTTCGTCCGCCGTTATGACGTATTTGGTGTCAGACCCTCGTCGGCGCGGTGTCCGGCGCCGCTTTCTCGGGACGCCCGACCTCCGGAGCCTCCTCGGACAACCCGATCCGATCATGTAGCCGTCGCAGCGGACCCGGCGCCCACCAGTTCGCCCGCCCGGCCAGACGCATGAAGGCGGGGACGAGGAACATGCGGATGATCGTCGCGTCCATCAGGACCGCCAGGGTGAGACCGACCCCGAACATCCGCATGAACGAGACCTCTGACGCCGCGATGGCGGCGAAGACGATGCTCATCAGCAGGGCTGCCGCCGTGATGACCCGGCCGGTCCGGGCCAAGCCCAGGGCCACGGCATGGTCGCTGGCCGCGCGCGTCCGGTCCGATCGCAACCACTCCTCGCGGATCCGTCCCAACAGGAACACCTCGTAGTCCATCGACAGGCCGAACGCCACGCAGAACAGCAGCACCGGCATGGTCGCGCTGAGGGTGCCCGTGGCGGTGGTCCCCAAACCTCCGAGGTGCCCTTCCTGGAAGAACCAGACCATCGCGCCGAACGTCGCCGACAGCGACAGGATGTTGAGGACGAGCGCCTTCAGCGGCAACACGACGCTCCCGGTGAACAGGAACAGCAGCACGAACGTCGCGATCGCGATGAGGCCGAGCACCCAGGGCAGATGCGCGTAGATCGACCCGACGGTGTCGTCGGTGGCGGCGGCGAGCCCGCTGAACAGGGTCTCCGTTCCCGCCGGCGGCGGCACCGCCCGCAGCTCGTCGAGCTGGGCGATCCCCGACTCGCTCATCGGGTCGCGGTCGGTCGACACCTGCAGGACGTGTACGTCGCCCCGGGTGTCGTCCGGGCTGCCGGGCGCGGCCGGCGCACCCCGGACGAACGTCCCGGCCGACGACCCTGCGGAGTTGACATCTCCGACCGTCGACAGGGCGCGGGTGTAGCCGGCCAGGGCCGCATCGTCCACCGGCCCCCGCACGACGACGGTGACCGCTGCGGACAGGTCGTCCTCGTAGTCGTCTCGGATCTCCTGCTGGATCGCGTGGGCGCTCGCCGACTCGGGGAGCACCCGGTCGTCGGGGAACCCCAGCTTCATCGACAGGAACGGCGCACCCAGTACCAGTAGGAAAACCGTGACGACCGCGGCGACCGGCAAGGCGTGGCGCAGCACCCACTGGACGAGCCGGTACCACCAGGTGTCCTCGGGTTCGACGGGCCGCGCCGGCGGCAGCCGAAGCAGGCGCCGGAGTGGCTTCCGGGCGTCGAACGCGTCGATGCGATCACCGAGGAGCATGAGCACGGCCGGCGTGAGCACGAGCGCCGACACCGCGGCCACGACCACGACGCCGAGACCCGCGAAGGCGAAGCTGCGCAGGAAGTACTGCGGGAACAGCACGAGCGCGCTGAGCGACAGGGCGACGGTCACCGCGGAGAAGGCGACCGTCCGCCCGGCCGCGGCCAGGGTCCGGACGATCGCGTCGGGCCGGCTCAGACCGTGTCCGACCTCTTCCCGGTAGCGCGTCAGGATCAGCAGCGTGTAGTCGATCGCGAGCGCGAGACCCAGTGCGGTGGTGAGGTTGAGCGCGAAGACCGAGACGTCGGTGATCGATCCGATCGCGCGGAGCAGCGCGAAGGTGAGGATGATCGAGACGATGCCGATGCCGACCGGGACGGCCGCCGCGAGCAATCCGCCGAAGATGAAGATCAACACGATGAACGTGATCGGGATCGCGATGGCCTCGGCGACGAGGAGATCGGACGCGGTCTGATCGTTGACCTGTGCGAAGACCATTCCTTGGCCGCCGACCTGCACGGTGATCCCGTCGCGGTCACCGGCCAGGGCCTCGGCGATCTCCTCGGCGTGCCCCGGTGCCGAATCCTCGCCACCGTCGAGCGAGGCGATGATCAGCGTCGACGTCCGGTCGCGACTGACGAGCGCGGAGTCGAGCGCCGGATTGGCCCACACCGACAAAATCTGGTCCTGCACGTACTGATTGCGATTCAGGTCGGCGACGATGTCCTCACCGACCGCCCGGGCCGTCGGGTCGCGGGAGACGTCGACTCCGTCGGGACCGTCCAGTTTGAGCACGACCTGGATCCCGCCGCGGTTGAACGTCTCGTCGAGCGTTCTCTCCGCCCGCGCCGACCCCGAGTTCGGATCGCTGTACCCTCCGGCCAGCAGATGTTCGGCCGCGGTGGCGCCGTACGCGCCGCACACCACCAGCAGGATGAGTGCACCCAGCAGCACTCGTTTGGGCATGGATATGACCAGCCGTGTCAATCTGACCAGCATGCGGACCCCTGTCGCGTCGGTCGACTTTACGGCGTTAAGTTATCAGCAGTAATTTAGGCGGTCAAGGACGATTCAGGGACGTGCGGCATGCCGAGTCCGCGTCGGACCGTTCGCAGTTCGCGCTCGATCACCGTCGACTCCGATCCGAGCAGTCCGGTCGCCCGCGCGATCTCGCGCAGCCTGACGGCGGGCCGTGCGACGTCGACGAGATGGTGCAACGGCGTCCGGCGCAGACCCATCCGCCGGGCGACCGGGCGCTCGACCCATCTGGTGCTGATGGCCGAGAACGACGACATGAGCAGGGGTCTGGTGATCGCATCCACCGCGGAGACCAGCAACCCCGGCACCGGAATCGGCGCGGCCCCGTGCACGACGCGCGGAAGGTCGTACCCCTCGCGAAGCAGCGCCTTGATCAGCACCTTCGACGAATCGTCGGGCTGCAGCTCGAATTCGCCTGCGATACGAAACAATTCGCTCGACGACTCGTAACTCGGCGGCAGGAGGTCGTCGTCGACCCCGATGACCCAGCCGATCCAGCGCCACAGATGTGTGATCGCCTCACATTCCGCACTGCTGTAGTGGATCCCGAAATCCCGTGCGACGACGAGAGGGAGAGCCAGGAAGCCGCACGAGATGGTCATCACGGCATACGTCTGGTTGATGGGTGCGCCCCACTCCCCTTCGTCCCAGGCCCCGGCGTCGTCCGTCGGATCGCCGCCGGGCGGGTGCCGCAGGACGTCGCGGATGTAGGCGTGTAGCAGCCGAATACGAAGCGTCGCAGCCCAACCGGGACGGCCCGGGAGCATCGATCCGGGCGTGGTCGCCTCGGCGACCCAGCGGGCCGTCGACTCGACCCGATCACGTGTCCCCGATCCCAGCCGGCCGGTGGCCACCAGCGGACGGACGAACCCCTGCGCCTTGAATCCGTAGATCAGCGATTGATACAGCGTCGACGACTGCAACGTCCCGAACCGCCACCAGGCGCGGGCGCCGGCCTCCGCCCAGGCCGGGTCGAACCACGGAGGTGGGGTGCTCGCGACCTGCAACAGATGTGTCATCGAGGCGGGCATCTCGAGGTGTTCGACATCGGTCTCCTCCTCGGCGGAGGTGTGCTCTTCCAAGAGCGCGACCAGTGTGGAGAAAGAGATTCCGCGTTCTCTGGCCTCGACGATCACCGCGTCGGCGAGCGGATCACCCTGCGTCAGACCCGCCTCGAGGCGCTCGACGATGGCGGGATGCCGCTCTCGGACGGCCTCCCAATTGCGTGCCCCGGTCACCGCTGCCGCGTCCATGCCCAATGATCACCCCGGCGACTGGGCCGGTCAAGGACGGCTGACTCCCAGACGTCGACTCGACTGCCAGACCTCGATCGAAGTCTGGCGGTCGAGTTGACGTCTGTCGGTGGCAGCGCCGGACGGATTCGGACACGCTGCCGCGGCTGACTATGCTCACCGTGGGGACCGTCGTCGAGCGGACCCTTTGCCCCCATAGCCCAATTGGCAGAGGCAGCCGACTTAAAATCGGCACAGTGTCGGTTCGAGTCCGACTGGGGGCACTGGTAGGAGCGTTTTCAAGCCGATCGACACCTCGCCACCCCGGCACGGCCCCGGCGCGCGGCGTGGTGAACAGTGGCTGTCAGCACCTGGTGGCAAGATCGCCAGTGTGGACGCAACGCAGAAGATCGCCCTCGTACAGAAACAGCTGGACGCTGTCGACGAGACCGGAACCGTCGTCGACACCCAGGAGTGGGCACATCACAACGAAGTTGCGGTACGCCTTTGCCTCGGAACCGACAACCCGACATATAAGAAGCTACGGCAAGTCAAGTTCACCCCTGGCGCGGTCGTTTCCGGGCCTGGAATCGACAACACAGGTACTTATGAGCGCGCGAAGCGCCGAGGTGTTCAGAGTTCGGTGGCACTGCTCAAAGCAGCCCGAGGCGAGATCGAATTGCTGGCGACCGATGATCTCCAAGATGGGACGCAGACAGCTGCGCCCGGCGGCACTCGCGTCTTTGTAGTTCACGGCCACGACGATACTCGGAAGCTGGAGATCGCTGCGCTAATTCGTGATCTCACAGGGGTGAAGGCCACAATTCTAAGTGAGTATCCAAATAAGGGCGATACCATTATCGAGAAACTCGAAAGTGCATCGGCAGAGGCAGCGTATGCCGTGGTGATAGCGAGTGCCGACGATATCGGCGGCAGTAAATTGGAAGATCCAGCCAACCTTTGCCCGCGCGCACGCCAGAATGTCATCCTGGAACTTGGCTATTTTATCGCCAAACTAGGTCGCAATCGAGTGGCATTCATGGTGGAGGAAGGCATAGAGCGACCGTCCGATACAGACGGGATACTCTATATTCCTCTCGACCCGAATGGCGGCTGGAAACTACCGCTCGCACGAGAGTTGAATAGCGCAGGAGTCTACGTGGACTTCGCCGCCCTTGCGGAGTGAATAGATTTCACCTCGCCAATTGCCGATTCCTCAAATAGGAGCCTACGTGTCATACGCAGAATCAGAGCCGCCACGATGGACACCACTCGACCTCAATGCGGATGTGGCGTGTCCCCCGTGAACCGGTCCGGGTGGTTCTAGAGTCCTGATTGCCCTGTTGAGGGCGGAGAAGGGACGATAGGGATCATGGCGGGACGGAAGCGTCACTCGGCTGAGGACATCGTGCGCAAGTTGCGCCGAGCCGATGAACTGGCGGCCGAGGGCAAGAACGGCGAGGAGATCGCCGCCGACCTCGAGGTGTCGGCGGCCACCTTGTACAACTGGCGCCGCCAGTACGGCGGTATGGACGCTGATGCCGCCAAG